>NZ_CP049780.1:114463-198071 GCF_011193355.1 Streptomyces sp. JB150 | reverse complement strand
GAGATCAACACCAACACCGGCGGTGCCCGCCTCACGGCCCGCCCCAACGCCCTGTTCGCCGCCGACGCCTTCATGACGGCGCTGGAGAACGGCGTCTTCACCGTCGACTGGTGGAACACCCACAACGGCCCCGGACAGATCACCACCGTCGACGGCGAGACCGACTACGGCGACATGGGCATGCTCTCCAGCGGTGCCTGCACCGGAGACGTCTGTCAACCGCCGGCGAACACCCCGTTCCACCCTTACTACGGCATGAAGATGACCCGCGAACTGGGCACCGCCGGCGACACCATGGTCGCCACCGCCTCCTCCGCGCGGGACGTCTCCGCACACGCCGTCCAGCGGCGCGACGGGCGCCTGAGCGTCCTGCTCATCAACAAGAACCCGGACGCCGCCCGGACCGTCGACCTCGAGTACGCGGGCTTCACCCCGTCCGGTGCCGCGCCGGAGCTGAGCCGCTACGCGCGCGGGGACACCGACATCACCGACGTGAACGGCGACGGCACGTCCGCCTCCCAAGTCACCGTGGAGCCGTACGGGATGCTCACCGTCACCCTGACGCCGCGAGCGGGAACCGGCCCGGCCGCCTCCGGTGCCGCGACCCCCGGCACCCCGAAGCTCGAGTCGGTGACCGACACCACCGCGCGCCTGTCCTGGGCGGGCGCACAGGGCGCCGCGCGGTACCTGGTCCAGGCACGCGAGGGCGCGCACACCCGCGTGGTCGGCGAGACCACCGGCACGTCCGTCACGCTGCGGAACCTGCCCGCGGGCAGCACCCACACGGTCAACGTCCTGGCCGCCGACGCCGCGGGCCGCCTGTCCGCCCCGTCCGACCCGCTGACGTTCACCACCGGCACCCCGGCGGACGCCCCGTGCGCGGTGACGTACCACCGCGACACCAGCTGGGGCAACGGCTTCGTCGCGACGGTGACCGTCCGGAACCTCTCCAGCACCCCGATCACCGGCTGGACCGTGGACTGGGACTGGCCGACCGACCGGCAGTCGGTGTCCTCCGGCTGGAACGCCACGTTCCACCAGACCGGCCGCCACGTGCGCGTGACCGCCCCCGACGGCGCCGGCCCGCTCGCCCCCGACGGCGCCTCGACCGCCTCCTTCGGCTTCGTCGGCGCCAACGACGGCCCCAACCCCGAGCCGACGGTCTTCCGCCTCAACGGCGCGGTCTGCTCCGGCGGTTGAGACACCCCGGACCGTCCTGATCCCGTCCGGGTTCCAGCAGAGGACCGTCCCCTGCCGGGGCCCGGGCGGGCCGGCCGCGGCCCGCGGGCCGCGGTCAGAGCAGCACCGCGCCCGTCGGGGCCGGGTAGGGGTCGCGGAAGGTGAACGCCTGCGGGCCGGGGCCGTGTTCGCGGAGCAGGGCGACGCGTTCCATCGCCTCGGCGACGGTCGGGCGGTGGCCGGCCGGGATCCACCACAGGGCCTGGTGGGCCTCGGCCATGCGGTGGAACCACTCGCGGCGGCGGCTCAGTACCCGCAGATGGCCGCTGTGGTACGTGAAGTTCCGCAGGGCTTCCACGGACTCCCAGACCGAGCAGTTGATCAGGAGGAAGGCGTCGTTCCCGTCGGGGCGGATGCCGGTCGCGTCCGCGCCGTCGTCGTCGACGAGACGCCAGACGAAGCCGGGGCTGCGGTCGGCGAGCGCGTTGATCTCGGGCTGCTGGGCGACGAAGTCGGCCAGCTCGGGGCTGTCCAGCGGGGCGACGATGCGGCCGATGTTGACCTGCGCCAGATGGGACTGAGTCATGCGGCACAGCATGGCCCGGCCCCATCTCTATAGTCAATCAGTTTTGTTTTTAGAGAGCGAGACGCAGCAGCCGCCCGGACACGGGTCCATCGCCGGCGACCACTCCTCGGGCGCCAGACCCTCGATGAGCGCCAGGTTCATCCCGCAGATCAGCGCGGGGAACTCCGAAGCCAGCGCGTGGAAGGGGCAGTTGCGCAGCCGCAGCGTCTCGCCGTCCCGGAAGGGCTCGTAACCGCGAGCGCGCAGCGCCGCCTCCACGTCGCCGGCGCCCGGCTGCGCCGCGCCCGCCGCCTTCGCCGCGGCCTGCAACTCCCGGTCCAGCCCGGCGTTCTCCAGCACCTCGGCGAGCAGCCGGGCCGCGGCGTCGTACGACCGCGGCGGAACCGACACGGCGTGCTCGCCCTCGGCGCGCCGGTACACCTTCGCCGGCCGCCCGGCCCCGGGCCCGCTGCGCCCGGACAGCCGCCGGAAGGACACCACCAGCAGCCCCGCCTCGACCAGCTTGTCCAGATGGAAGGCGGCGAGCGACCGGGAGACCCCGGCCGCCTCGGCGGCCGCGTCGCGGCTCACCTCCTCCGGAGCGGCGGCGACATGCCGGTAGAGCCGGCGCCGCACCGGATCGCTCAGCACACCCAGTACGTCGAACGTGGAGTCTTCATCAGTCACGCACCGACTCTATGACCAATGACCGTAGGAGAAACACGGGAAGACGCGTCGGGCGGGCGCGCCCCGTGCCAGGATCGCGACCATGGCCGACACGGGTCCGCTTCGCGAGGAGGACCGCGCCGCCTGGGAAGACGTTCCGGATGGACGACAGCTGCAGTCTCCAGGACCTCTTCGTCGCGGAGACGGTGCGCGGCCGGGGCGTGGCGCGGAAGGCGACAAGGTGGCGAGCTTCAACGGGTTCGTGCGGTACGACTACCCACTGGCTCAAGCGTCCGCGGGCTCCTGAGCGAAGCCGGTGCCGCTCAGCGTCTGGTCGCAGAGGGCGATGTACCGGGCCTGCCCGTGCGGGCCGGCGTACCCGTCGCCGAGGGTCACGGTCTCGTTGGGTGCCGCCGTGCGGCACAGCCCCTCGGCGCCGTCCTGGTAGACGACCTTGACGGTCATCGTGGCGCCGCAGCCGTTCCCGGCCTGGGTGTACCGCCAGCTCTGGTACAGGGTGACGCAGGAAGGCGCGGGCTCGGCCGCATAGGCGGAGGGCGCGGAGGCCGCGGTGGAGGCGGAGGCCGTGCCGGCCGTCACGGCCGAGAGGGCGAGCGCCGCGGCCGCTCCCGCGCGGGCGCGCTTCCGAAGTCGTCCGAAGGTCAGCATGGTTGGGCACCTTTTCCGTTGAGCAACACGTCGATTTCTGAAGGCAGTTCCGTCCGGTGTGGCGTTCTGCCTTCACAAGCCGAAAGAATCGACTGGGGTTCCGGACGGTGCAACACGGCGGTCAGTCTTCCGGTCAGGCGGGTCACGTCAGTCACCGGACCGGTCGCCACCTGCGAGGACGAGCGACCTGCGCTGCTGAAAGACTGAGGTGACGGTTGAACAGTTACAAGCGCCCTGGACCCGTCGGCGCGGCGACGAGCAGGTGGCAGGCCTCGACCAGCCGGCACGTCATGTCAGGTAGTGAAAGGACGACCGCAGGGGCATCGGTCTGGTTTTCGCCGCCGAACTCCGGGCAGTGCGCCTGGTGGTCGCACCAGCCGCCCAGCTTCGTGGGGCGCGGCCGCCAGTCCCCGGTCTCGGTCGCCCGCCGGCTCGCCTCCCACAGCGCGAGCAGCTTGCGCTCCACCCGCTCCAGATCCGCCCGCACCGGGTCGTACGTCAGCACGTCGGGTCACCGGCCTTCGGCCGGTGACCGCGTCGGCGGCACACGGCGTCACGAAGGTACGGCTGCCCCGGACGGCGACTCGTCGGGCTCCGGGTCCGGCTCCCGCAGCTGTTCGCGTACGTAGTTCCAGACCACGGCGATCAGCGCGGCCACCGGCACCGCCAGCAGGCTGCCCACGATGCCGGCCAAGCTGCCTCCCAGGGTGACCGCGAGGAGGACCACCGCGGCGTGCAGCCCGAGCCCGCGGCTCTGGATCATGGGCTGGAAGACGTTGCCCTCCAGCTGCTGCACCACGACGATGATGGCCAGCACGATCAGGGCGTCCGTCAGGCCGTTCGAGACCAGCGCGATGAGGACCGCGACCAGACCCGCGAAGAGGGCGCCGACGATCGGGACGAACGCGGACACGAAGGTCAGCACCGCGAGCGGCAGGACCAGCGGAACCTTCAGGATCCACAGGCCGATCCCGATGAGCACGGCGTCCAGCAGACCGACGAACGCCTGTGACCGCACGAACGCGCCGAGGGTCTCCCAGCTGCGTTCGGCGACGACCGGGATGTCCGTGGCCAGCCGGCCGGGAAGCTGACGCGTCAGCCAGGGCAGGAACCGCGGCCCGTCCTTGAGGAAGAAGAACATCAGGAAGAGCGCGAGGACGGCGGTGACCAGGCCGTTGACGACCGTGCTGACCCCCGAGACCACGGCGGTGAGCAGGCTGCCGACGCTGTCCTGGACGCGGGCCACGGCCTTGTCGAAGCCGTCGGTGATCTGCTCGTCGCCGATGTTCAGGGGCGGCCCGGCGACCCACTCACGGATTCTCTGGATGCCGGAGACCGCGCCGTCGGCCAGCTGGCCGGACTGGGAGGCGACCGGCACCGCGATCAGCGTCACGATGCCCACCAGCACGACCAGGAACGCCACGGTCACCGCCGACGCGGCCAGGGCCGGAGGCCACCCCCGCCGACGCAGGAAACGAGCCATCGGCCAGGTCAGCGTGGTGAGGAGCAAGCCCACTATCAGAGGCCAGACAACCGACCACATCCGCCCCACCAGCCAGAGGACGACCGAGGTGGCCAAGGCGACCAGCAGCAGGTCGAGGGAGACGCGTGCCGATGTGCGCAACGCTGCGGCGGTTTTCGTGGAACTCAGGGAAGCAGACATGACGGTAACCCTATGGGGACCGCCCGCGTGCTCCTCCGAACGCCGCCGGTACGACAACATCCGGCCACCGGGGTCCACTTGCGACACGGTTTGGCACGGCACGGCACGGCCTGGCACGGCACGGCAGGCACGTCGAATGGCTCAGTCCAGGTCGTCGAACATGTCCAGCAGCGTCTGCTCGTCCGGCTCCGGCGCGGCCTGCTCCGGCTGCGGAATCTGCTCGGCCCACACCGTCTTGCCCTGCGGCATGAAGCGGGCGCCCCAGCTCTTGGTGAACTGCGCGACGAGGAACAGGCCCCGCCCGCCCTCCTCGGTCGTGGCCGCCCGCCGGATCCGCGGGGAGGTGTTGCTGCGGTCCGAGACCTCGCAGATCAGCGAGTCGTCGCGCAGCAACCGCAGGCCCACCGGCCCCTGACCGCCGTACCGCACGGCGTTGGTGACCAGCTCGCTGACCACCAGTCCGGTGTTGAAGTCCAGCTCCGACATGCCCCAGGCGGCGAGTTGGGCACGCGTGACCTCCCGCGCCCGCGCCACGGCGGAGGGCTCCGACGGGAACTCCCACGACGCCACGCGGTCCTCGGGCAGCGCGTGCACCCGGGCCAGCAGCAGAGCCACGTCATCGTACGGACCGCCCGGCGGGAGGGTGCCGGCGACCCGGTCGCAGATGTCCTCCAGCGCCGGCCCCGCCTCACTCAGCGAGGCCAGCAGCCGCCCGGTGCGCGCGTCGGTGTCGCCGTACCCGCGGCCCTCCTTGAGCAGGCCATCGGTGTACATCGTCAGCAGGCTGCCGTCGGGCAGGTCGACGCCGGCGGACTCGTACGGCTGGATCCCGCCGAGCCCGAGCGGGGGACCGACCGGAAGGTCCATCAGCCGCGCCGTCCCGTCCGGTGTCAGCACCGCGGGCGGCGGATGGCCGGCCCGTGCGGCCGTGCACCGGCAGGACACCGGGTCGAAGATCGCGTACAGGCAGGTCGCCCCGGTCGCCGGGTCCAGCTCGTCCGCCGAATCGCCGGGGGTACGGCTGACCAGGTCGTCCAGGTGCGCCAGTACCTCCTCGGGCAGCAGGTCGAGCCCGGCCAGCGTCCGCACCGCCGTACGCAGCCGGCCCATGGTGGCCGCCGCCTGGAGGCCGTTGCCGGGCACGTCCCCGACGACCAGCGCCACGCGCATCCCGGACAGCGGGATCACGTCGAACCAGTCCCCGCCCACCCCGGCCCTGACGTCCGCGGGCAGATAACGGGAAGCGAGGTCGACCGCCGTCAGCCGGGGGAGGGCGCGCGGCAGCAGGCTGCGCTGCAGGGTGAGCGAGGCCTGGTGCTCCCGGCGGTAGCGGCGCGCGTTGTCCACGCTGATGGCGGCACGCGCCGCCAGCTCGCCCGCCAGCGTCAGGTCGTCCTGCTCGAACGGCCTCGACCTGCCGCGGCGGTAGAACCCCGCCAGGCCCAGGACCGACCCGCGCGCGGACAGCGGAGCGCACAGGAACGAGTGCTCGCCCTCGCCCAGCAGGCCGACGGGGTGCACTTGGTCGCCCGGGTGCCCGGCCAGGGCGGCGGTCACCACCGAGTCCGTGACCGGCACACCCGTCTCCAGGCACCGGGCCTGGGGCGTGCCTGCGGGGTAGCCGACGGGCTCGTCCACGCCGTCGATCGCCGCGGCGGAGGCGATCCGGGCGTGGGGGGAGGCCGCGGTGTGGGCGGAGGCCGGGGTGCCGGGGGAAGACGGTGAGGCGAGGGCGGACGGGGAGGTGGGCGGGGTGGGGGAGCTGAGCGCAGTGGGGGAGGTGCGGGGGTCCATGTCCGTCCGGGCGGCCACCCGGCGCAGCGCCACGTCCGGGCCCAGCCGTCCGCGCGGTGGCTCCTCGCCCGCCAGGACGCCCTCCACCAGGTCGACGACGACCAGGTCGGCGAAGCGCGGCACGGCGATCTCCGCCAGTTCCTCGGCGGTGCGCCGCATGTCCAGGGTGGTGCCGAGCCGGGCGCCCGCCTCGTTCAGCAGGGACAGCCGCCCGCGCGCCTCGGCCGCCAGCCGGCCGACGCCGGGCTCCCCCACGAGCAGCAGCCAGGCGTCGGCAGGAGCGGCGAGGGAGGCTTCCGCGTCCGCGGACTCCCCGGCAGCCGGTTGTGCCGGCGCCTGGGCTTCCGGGGTGGGTGTTTGCGGGGCCTGTCCTTCTGCGGTGTGCGCTTGCGGGGTGTGCCCTTCTGCGGTGGGCCCATTTCCTTCGGTGGTGGGCGGGTGCGCGGTGTGCGGCTCGGCGGTGTGCGGGCGTTCGGCGGGCGGACGGGTGGCCTGCGCTTCCGCGGCCGGCGCTTCCGCCGTCGTACCGGAAACCGTCGTCCCGGCCGCCTCGGCGGGACGTCCGAGGAGGGGCACATGCCGCCCGTCGGGAGCGGCGGCGGTGGCCCGGCCCGGCTGCCCGGTCCCCGGTCCCGCCCCCGCACCCGTCCCCGGCCGTGTGCCCCCGCCCGCTGAACTCCTGGCACGGGTGTCCTCGAAGCTGACCTCGACCGCCGCGCCCTCCGCGTCGCCGTGGTGCAGCTCCCGGCGGCGCAGTACGGCCGTGCGGCTGCCCGCGAGGGGCACCTCGGCGAACGTCTCGTCCGTGGAGGAGATCAGCTCGACGGCACGCTCCAGCAGGATCAGCCGCTCCTGCGGGGTCAGCCGGGGCGCCGGTGCGCCGGACCGGAACAGCTGCCCCGAACCGACCTTCAGCTCGGCGCGCCCGCCGCGCTCCCTGGCCTGGCGGAAGGAGTGCATGAGCTGGCGCTCACGGGCCGTGCTCAGCTCCAGCAGTCGTTCCTCGATGCGCTCGGTGGCGTCCTGGAGCACCAGGGCCATCGCGGGGTTGGCCAGCTCGCGTGGCACGGACAGGTTGACCGCACCGCGCACGGTGCCGCCCACCGGGTCGCGCACCGGCGCGGCCATACAGGTGAGCTCCTTCAGCTCGTGCAGGAAGTGTTCGTGACCGACGACCACGAACGGCGCCCTGGTGCTCAGCACCATGCTGACGCTGCTGGTCCCCATGAACCGCTCGTCGACATTGGCGCCCGGCACCAGGGAGGCGGCGTCCATCAGCCGCAGCCCCGCCGGGTCGCCCCACCGGTCGACGATGTTGGCCCGGGAGTCGGCCAGCGCCACGGTCACCGGGATGCCGAAGAACCGTTCGTAGAGGTGGTCCAGGACCGGCGTCGCGGCCCTGATCAGCCGGGAGTCGGGATCCAGGTCGCTCTCGATGGGCAGGTCGGCCCGCTCCCGGTCGATGCCGAGAGTCTGCGAGCGCTGCCAGGAAGCGAGGATCTCCGGGCGCACGCCGGTCTCCGGCAGCGCCCCGTCGTCGCGACCGCTGCCCGAAGGAGGGGGGTACGGCTCCACAGAACCAGGATAGTCGGGCAAATCGGACATCTGCTCCGGGGTGGGCCGCTCACGAGTCCCGCGCGCACCAGCGCGCGGCCCGCGGCGGGGAGCGAACCCTCCACGGCCGCGGGCCCGGACGTGGTCGTTCACCAATAGTGGCGGCGGCCGGCGACGGCGTGCCCCATGCCGCCGAGGATCCACAGGATCGCGCCGATGACCACCAGGACGATGCCTATGGTCCACAGGATCGAGATGCCGGTCACGAAGCCGACAATGAGCAGAATGACGCCCAAGATGATCATGATGTCTCCCTTTGCGGGCTGTGGTTTCCCCCGCTGACAGCGGTGATCGACGAGGCGGGCGGGGCCCGGTGCGCACCCTGGCGGCTCACCTCACACGCCCCTCGTCCGGTGCGGTCTCCTCCTCCTCGTCGGGGAGGTGCACGTCGCCCACGGCGACGTTCACCTCGACGACCTCCAGGCCCGTCATCCGCTCCACCGCGTCGATCACGTTGGAGCGCACGTCACCGGCCACGTCGACGATCGAGACCCCGTACTCGACGACCATGTCCAGGTCGACGGCGGCCTGCCGTTCCCCGACCTCCACGCTCACGCCCCGGGTGACACCCCCGCTCCCGCCGGGCACGCGGTCGCGCATGGCTCCCAGAGCGCGGGTCATGCCTCCGCCGAGGCTGTGGATGCCCGGCACCTCGCGGGCGGCCAGGCCCGCGATCTTGGCCACCACGCCGTCCGCGATGCTGGTCTTCCCCCGGGTCTCCGCCGGAGCGCCGGCCCCGGTGCGCCCCTGCAGCGCGCTCACGCCGGTGTCGGACCGGTTGCCCGGACCGGTGCCGGTGCTGTTCTCCGTCATGGCGATCACCTCGGTCGATCGGCCGGACACCGCGCGACGCCCGGCAAGGGGAGCGGGCGGCTCTCGTCGTGAAGGGGGCTCGTCCGGGTGCGGCCGGGCGGATCGATGGGCGCCGTCATGTCGCGTCCCCTGTCCCCGGGCCATCGTGCGCGGCCCGGTTGCGTGATGCGCCGGGACCGACGTCGACCTGGGAGGCGGCGTACGGAAAACTCCCGGTTCCTCAACGGTAACTCCGTCGGCCCGCATGCGTTCGCCCGTGCCGGCCGGAGGGCCCCGGACCTGGTCCTGGCCCCTTCCTCGGCTCATGCTCCAGAGCGCGGTCCCGGGGCGGATGGGCAGCGCGCGGCCGCGCGTACGACGACGTTCGCGCAGGCGTGCTCCGGCCGGGCGGGGCGTGGCCGTCCGCATCCCCCGGTGTCAGGTCACTCCAGCCCGTCCTGTCCGGTCACGGTGTCATCGAGGTGGCCCCGGATCGGAGGTTCGGTGGCACCCGAGTAGAGCGTGGAGGCGTGCGCGCACGCGGTGTCGCCGCACTCCTCGCACACCTCGGCGTCCGGCAGCGGGAACAGGGCGAACAGGCCGGCGCCCGGGGACCGTACGCGGTCCTCAGCCCGGGCCGGTTCCGGCGACTCGTTCCGCATCGCGTATCAGTCCCTCCATCAGGAGCTTCCTGCTGTTCCGGCAGAAGACGGTCTCGGTGGCGTCCAGCCGGCCGGTCTCGAAATGCTTGTTGGCAGCCTGCCCGCCACGGCAGTACGCGAACAGGCCGCACCCTGCGCGACAGGCGTCGACCCCGTCGAGGGCCTCGGCGACCCAGGGCGTCTCCTCGGCGCGGGCCAGGCAGCCGGCCAGCCCCCGCTCCTGTACGTCGCCGACCGTGAACGGCCCGTGGCGCGCGGAGGAGAAACCCGCGAGGTCCGGACTGAGGACGACCACCTGCCCGTCCCAGGTGACCATCGGCAGCGGATCGAGCGGCTGATCGGCCCACCGCCGGGCCACGCCGGCCAGCTCCGCCCTGACGTACCGCCAGGCGTGCTCGAGGTCGCGCAGGGACAGGGAGCGGTCGGCGCGCCCGCGGGCGGCCAGCGTGGCCCAGAACTCCGCGACGTTCTCGTCGTCGCGCACGGCCGAGGCGTTCACGCCCTTGCGTTCCACCAGGTTGACTCCCAGCACCCGGCAGCCGAGAGCGGCGAACCACTCATGCAGCTCGGCCGCCTTGTGCGGGGAGGGGTCGCTCACGACGGCGATGGCACCGAACGCGATGCCGTGTTCCCTGAGCAGCGCGATGCCGCGCAGCGCGCGGTCGGTGGCGTCCCGCCCGGCGCGGTCGCGCCGTGCGGAACCGGGGCCCGGACCGTCGACACTGACGGAGACCCTGATCCGGCGCTCCGCGAACAGCCGGCACCAGGCCTCGTCGATCAGCGAGGCATTGGTCTGCACGGAGTGCCGCACGGGGTGCTCGCGGCCGGGGGGAAAGCGGTCCAGCAGCCCCCGCAGGCGGGACACGCCCGCGGTGAGCGGCTCGCCGCCGTGCCACAGCACCGTCACCGGGTGGTGCTCCGACCACGCGCCGACGGTGTCCGCGACGGCGTCGGCGACCTCGTGGGACATGACGCGGGCGAGCCCGCGGGAGGGCAGGTAGCAGTAACGGCAGTCGAGGTTGCACAGCGGGGTCGGCTGGAGCAGCACCAGGGAGCTGGTCCTCGCCAGCCGCGCCCGGTGCGGTGGCCGCCTCACCGGTGCTCCGCGGTCCCGAGCCGTTCGCCGCGCTCCACGACGCCGAGGAGTTCGAGCGTCTCCCTCTCCCCGTGCAGGTCGGCGAGCTCCCGGAACAGGCGCAGGGCTTCGAGATGCGCGTCGCGCGCCTCCGCGTGGCGGCCGGCACGCCGGAGGGTGATCCCCAGGTCGTTGTCCGCCTGCGCCTGCCGATGCCGGTCGCGCAGGTCCTCGTACTCCCGTACGGCGGTCAGATGCGCGTCGACGGCCTCGCCGCACCGGCCCAGCGCGGCCAGCGCGGTCCCGGAGTCGTTCCACGCCGTGGCGAGACGTTCACGGGTGCCCAGCTCCTCGAAGACCGCCCGGGCGGCGGTGTGCGCCGCGAGGGCCTCCTCCAGGCGCCCGGTCTCGCGGAAGGAGCGCCCGAGGTTGTTCGTCGCGGTGGTCTCGCGCAACCGGTCGCCGACCGCGTGGAACATGTCACGGGCTCGGCTCAGGGCGACGATCGACTCGTCGAAGCGGCCGAGCAGGAACAGGGTGCGCCCGAGGTTGTTCCAGGCCGACGCCTCCGCCTGGGGCTGCCCGCACGCGCGTACCAGCTCACGGGCGCGTTCATGGGCCGCGAGCGCCTCGTCGTAGGCGCGCGCCTCGGTCAGGGCGATCCCCAGCATGTCCCAGGAGAGGCCCTCCTCGAGCCGGTCGCCGCGCGTGCGGTGGATCTCGCAGGCTCGTGTGTGCGCCGCGACGGCCTCCTCGATTCTGCGGTTGTTGCGCAGTGCCAGACCGAGACGGTTCCACGCCTTGCCCGCGCTGAGGCCGTCGCGCAGCGCGTCCGCCGTCCGCGCGGCACACCGGAAGACGGTCACGGCGTCGTCGAAGTACCGCCGCCAGTTGAGGTATCCGTGCAGGCGCAGTGCCAGCTCCAGTCCGTCCCGGGCGTGGGCGGGGTCGGCCGCCCACAGCGCGGCGGAGACGAGGCCGGTGCGCTCGCGGTCGAGCCAGCGCAGCGCGTCCTCGTGTCCGCCGAAGCCGGACGTCGGGGCCCGGCCGGCCCGGGCCTGCAGGAACCAGTCGGCCGCCTCGGCCCGCCGCTGGTAGTGGGCGAGGAGCCGGGCCCGCGCCCGCCCGCCCTCCTCCCGCAGCGACTCCTGCCGGGACACCTGGTCCAGCGCGTAGGCCCGGACCAGGTCGTGCAGGGTCCAGCAGCCCCGCACACTGCCTGGTGCGACCAGGTGGGCGCGGACCAGCACGTTCAGCTCCCGGCGGGGCACGGCACCGGCTCCCGGTTCCGGACCCGATTCCGAGGGCAGCCGCGATCCGTCTCCGTCTCCGGCCCCGTCTCCGGCCCCGGCCTCGTCTCCGGCTCCGGGCTCGTCTCCAGCTCGGGCTCCGGAGAGCACGGTGATCGCTTCGTCGCTCGTCTCCGATCCCGGCGCGAGCGCCAGGAGCCGGAAAAGCCGGGCGGCCTGCGGATCCAGGCGGCGGTACGACAGGTCGAAGGCGGCCCGCACGCCTCGCTCGCCGTCGTCCAGGTGATCGAGCAGTGTGGTGGAACCGACCAGCTCCGACACGAGTTCCGCCACCGGCTTGCCCGGATCGGCGACCAGCAGGGCGGCGGCGATCTGCAGAGCCAGGGGCAGCCGCCCGCACAGTTCGCACAGCCGCCCGCTTGCGTCGGGATCGTCCGCGACGCGTCGGTCACCGGGACCGGCCGTGTGCAGCGCGCGGTGCAGGACGTCCCGCGCCGCCTCCGGCCGGAGTACGTCCAGACGGAACAGGTGGGCGCCGAGCTGAGGCATGGTGTCACGCGAGGTGACCAGTACCCGGTGCGCGGTGTGGCCGGGCAGCAGTGGCCTGACCTGCCCCGGATGCGAGGCGTTGTCGACCAGGACCAGCACCGGGCCGCTCGTGCGACCCCGCTCGGCCAGCACCGAGCGGTACAGCCCCGCCCGCTCGTCCAGCGTGCCCGGCACATGCGCGGCCGCCACCCCCAGGGCACGCAGCAGGGCCTCCAGCAACTGTTCGGGCCCGGCGGGTGTCTCGTCGTAGCCGTGACAGTCGACGAACAGCGCGCCGCCCGGGAACCAGCCATGCTCCCGCGCCACGTGAGCGGCGCGCACCGCCAGCGCGGTCTTCCCCACACCCCCCAGCCCGGTCACTGCGAGGACCGGGACCGCGGTCCGTCCGGCACCGGCGGGTGCCAACGCCGCCAGCAGCGAGGCGAGTTCCTCCTCCCGCCCGGTGAACCCGACCGCCGACGGCGGAAGCGCGTCCTCTACGCGCGGCATGGGTCCGTAGTGGTGGTGCTCCACCTTCTTCCCGATCGCCTCACCCCGGAATGTCCCATTACTGAAGTCGATCCGATCCCCACCGTACGTGTCCCGGCTCACACGACCATCGTGCCCTGAAACGTGACGCCCCGACAGGTATGCGGTGCCTGCCGCACGGTGTGGGCGAGCAAGCACGCGGCGCTCTCATTGAGTGAACCCGGCGCTCTCATTGGGTGACCAGGCGGAACGGGTGGTGCGGGTCGCGGGGGCACACGGCGATGATCAGCCGGCCCCGCCCCGGTGAGACGCCCGTCGGCACGTTGGCATCCATGACGTGGACGGCGTCCCGGTCCTGATCGGGTATCCAGCCGGTGGTGCCCGCGTCCCACTCGCGCCGGTCCACGGTGAGCAGCGGGGTCAGCCGCGCTGCGCACACCGGGCAGGTCAGGCGCGTGGGTCCGGTGAGGTTCCAGGCGATGCAGCCGCCGACCTTCCAGCCGGGGGCCGTGGACAGGTCGAAGGCGTACCGCTCGACCCCGCCCTCGCCCTCCTCCCCGGCCTGGTCGTGGCCGTCCTCCCGCGGCGTCTCCCACGCTTCGATACGCTCCCGCAGATCCTCGGGAAGGTCTTCGAACCACGGGTACTCGACGACTGCTTCGGGGTGGAGAACGCACGGCGACGGGACGAGTTCCGGGCGGCCGACGACCTCGGGGAACGGCTGCTCCGCGAGCGGCGTGCCGATGCCCCGCGAGTGTCGCCACCTGAGTTCGACGTGCATTTCGTGGCCGCTCTCCCCATGCCGTTCGAAGGGGCACCAGAACACCTGGAGCACGTCCCCCGCTCCCGTGTCGGGCAGACCGGGTACGTCCCGCCGGTACAGCTGGGCCACGCCGATCAGGGGGATGGGGTCGGTGTCGGCCAGGTGCGGTGCGTGCCGGCCACGCTTGAAGCGGGAGAGCTCGTCGGCCTCCCCGGCGTTCGGGCCCGATCGCGGATCACGCCGCCAGGCCCGCTCCAGGATCTCCCGCGCGCGCACCACCTCGGCGTACCGATGACCGCTGCCGCGCTGGTGTGCGTGAGCGCAGGCGGGCCAGGGCTCGTCGGCCGGCCACAGCATCGGTCCCCCCACCGAGCTGTCCCGGACCGTGGGCGTGCCGCGCCGCGGGTGCAGCCGGGTCGCGGTGCGGCGCAACGCGGTCAGTTCCGGGAAGACCGCCTCCACGTCGAGGGGGCGGGGCGGGGTGGTGCGGGGCATGGGGCGAGTCCTCCTCGGGCAGCGGGCCCCTCGGGCCGGGGGCTCCTCGGGCCGGGGGCTCCTCGGGTCGGGGGCTCCTCGGGTCGGGGGCTCCTCGGGTCGGGCGTGGGGCGGAGCGTGGTGGGCGTGGACCATCATGGTCACCCGCCGAGCGGAACCCCGGGCCGGCCCGCCCCGGATGTGCCACAGTGCGGTACGGGACTGTCGTACGGCGCGGGCAGCCATGGCGACAGCCGACAGCCGGTGAATGGCGGGCGGCGGGCGGTGTGGGGCGACGGGGACGCTGGGGGCGGAGTGGCGATGCGGAGACTGCTGTCCTTCTCGGACGCGCTGGCGCTGCTGGGCTGTGACCCGCCCGCCGTCGCCGCCCTGGACCGGGCGCTCGGCGGGGCGCTGAACGCGGCGACCGGCGGTGTGTCCGACGGGCTGCTCCGGATCGCCGACGCCCGCGGCAGCGTGCTTACGCTGGGCCGGGGCGCCGTGCGGGGGATCGGGCGGCGTCTGGCGCACGCGGAAGGCCGCGCGCAGCGGACCGAACTGCTGCACGCCGCCCACACGGTGATCGTCGTGGTCGCCTGGTTCCAGGCGCTGGAGGATCGGCGACTCCCGCTGAGGCTGGCGGACTTGGAGCTGACGCGCGGCGAACAGCTCACCCTGGCGGGTGTGTCGCCGGCGGTGGAGCGCGGGTACGCGTTCGCCCGGTCGCTCGCGGCCGCCGACGCGCCCAGCCCCGCGCCCCACCGGCCGGTCGAGGCGGTCATGGCCGAGCTGCACCGCTGGTACGAGGGCCTGTCCGCGAGGTTTCTCGACTTCGCCGAGGGTTTGCGGGTGTGGCACGCGCAGAGTGACGCGGCCCGGGAGGAGGCCGGGCGGGTGATCCGCGCCGATCTGCCGCGCGACGCCGTCGAGCAGTACGCGTCGCTCTACTCACAACTCGCGCAGGAAGCGCCTGAGTTCGACCTGTGGGTCACGCGGATCGAGCACCAGGCGACGCGGGCCGAGGTGCGCCGGTCCCTCGCGGGGGTGACCGAGCTGCTGGGCGGCCTCGCCCGAGCCGCGCGTCCGCCCGTGGACGTCGCCGCCGCCCTGGTCCGCGCGGCGGAGGCCGTGCTCACCCGTTCCGTCCTGGACGCCTCCTCCGGGCCGGCGGGCATCCGCGTCCCGACTCTGCGGGAGATGTACCTCGACCCGGACTTCCGGGTGCGTGAGGTGGCCGGACCCAGCGGACCGGCCAACGAGTCGTGGTGGGAGGAGGTTCCGGTACGCGGGGACATCACCGGCTACCTCGCCGGAGCCCTCACATCGGCCGGATCGGCCGCGTCGCCCCTGCTCGTCCTCGGCCAGCCGGGGGCCGGGAAGTCCGTGCTGACGCGCGTGCTGGCCGCCCGGCTCCCGGCGGCGGGCTTCCTGCCCGTACGCGTGCCCCTGCGGGACGTGCACGCGGAGGACGACCTGCAGACCCAGATCGAGCAGGCGGTGCGGGCCGCGACCGGGGAACGGGCTTCCTGGCCGGACCTGGTGCGCGCGGCCGGAGACGCCGTGCCCGTCCTGCTCCTGGACGGCTTCGACGAGCTGCTGCAGACCACCGGGGTCCACCACAGCGACTTCCTCACCCGCGTCGCGCACTTCCAGCAGCGCGAGGCGGACCAGGGCCGCCCTCTCAGGGCCCTCGTCACCAGCCGTATCGCCGTGGCGGACCGGGCCCGTTACCCCGAAGGGCTGGTCGCCCTGCGCCTGGAACCGTTCCGCGAGGACCAGATCCGCCAGTGGCTCGCCCTGTGGAACGAGGCGAACGCCGACGGCTTCGCCGCACGCGGACTGCGGCCACTGGACTGGGCGGCCGTCGCCCGCCACCGGTCGCTCGCCGAACAACCGCTGCTGCTGACGATGCTCGCGATGTACGACGCGACCGGCAACGCCCTGCGCCGCGACAGCGACAGTCCGCTCGACGAGGCCGAGCTGTACGAGGAACTGCTCACCTCCTTCGCCCGCCGCGAGACCGACAAGACCGCCCCGGCCCTCGCCGCCGTGACGGAGGACGAGGCACGCGACCGCGCCGAACGCGAACTGCAACGGCTGTCCCTGGTCGCCTTCGCGCTGCACAACCGCCGCCGCCAATGGGTGTCGGTCGCCGAACTCGACGAAGACCTCACGGCGTTGCTGGGCCGGGCGTCCGCCGAGGCATCCGGGTTCCGCACCCCACTTGGCGCCGCCGAAGTGACGCTCGGCCGCTTCTTCTTCGTCCAGCGCGCACAGTCCGTGCGGGACGGGCGGGTGCTGGCCACGTACGAGTTCCTGCACGCCACCTTCGGCGAGTACCTGGTCGTACGTCTCACCCTGCACGTGCTGACGAGCCTGGTGGCCCACCGCCCGTCCCTGTCCGTGGCCGAGCGCAGCGTCGACGACGATCTCGCGTACACCCTGCTCTCGTACGCGCCGCTGTCCTCCCGGCAGATGCTGCGGTTCGCGGCCTCGATGGTCCGCCGGATCCCCGCCGCCGAGCGGGAACGGCTGGCGGGCCTCCTCACCGCCGTACTGCACCAGCACGGGCAACGCACGCACGAACCCCACCGCGCCTACCGGCCCACCCGGTATGCCGCCTCACCCGGCCTGCGGACCTCCGCCCGCCACGGCATCTACGGCGCCAACCTCGTCCTGGTGATCCTGCTGTTCAAAGGCCGTGTCACCGCCGGCGAGCTGTTCCCGTCCTGGGACGATCACGCCGGCGCCTGGCACCGGCACGTACTGCTGTGGCGCTCCTCGTTTGACGAGGAGCAGTGGACCGACTTCGCCCTCTCCCTCTCGCTGAGCCGCGGCTGGAACGAACAGGGCAGGGAGTTGCACATCTCCCTGCGGGGCGGCACCCCGCCGGACCCGCCGCAGCCGCTGGACAT
Source organism: Streptomyces sp. JB150 (assembly GCF_011193355.1). Taxonomy (GTDB): domain Bacteria; phylum Actinomycetota; class Actinomycetes; order Streptomycetales; family Streptomycetaceae; genus Streptomyces. The sequence goes on along the minus strand of NZ_CP049780.1, from coordinate 180,973 downwards.
GAACTGGCTCTACCGGTTCCCGCAGGGCAACGACGGCCCGGGCTGGTCCCGCACCTACTGGCATGAACTGCGGCACAAGGCGGACGTCTCCGACGGCACGAACGACGGCGTGGTACGCCACGTCATGGACCCGGTCTACACCTGGCTGGGGCCCGCCGTGACCACCTTCCTCACCTCACCGGGCGGCCCGGCCACCTCCCTCGCGCACGACGTCCTGACGCTGCTGCTCGGCGCCCCGGAGCTGCCGCCCGGCGAAGAGGACGCCGTCCGGGCCCGGGTGCTGGGCGGGCTGCGCGATCTCCCACCCGAGGTCCGGGCCCGTATCCGGCGACTGCTCACCGCACGCGACGGCGGGCCCTCGCCGGACGGAGACCAGTAGGCGTCCGCACGCTGCGCGCCCCCGGACCGGCGCCTGTCCTGGGGGCCTGCCCTGCGGTCCCTGGCCTGCGGCCCCGGCCCAGCGGCGCCTGCCCCGCGGTCCTTGCCCTGGGACCATGTCCTGCGGTCCCTGCACGAGGTCGGCGTGCCGGTCATCCGGCCGCGCCCAGGGGACGGGTGATATTCGCTGGTGTGTGCTCCGACCGCCCATGTACGTTGGCGGCGCGACCGCGCCTTCCGATGCGCTCGGCTGCGGCTACTTCCTTCGACAACAAGTGACGCCGCCGCCACTTCCGATCTCGGAAGGCGCGGGCGACTCCGCCGCGCCGGACGTGCCGGCCGGGGCCCATCCGTTCTTTCGCCTTCGCATCCGGGGGATTCGCTGCCTCGTCACGCTCCACGCGTCTCCAAGATCTGGTCCGAGATGCTCGTGGCCCCGCCGGTCTCGGCGGCCGCCCGCTCCCTGCCTCCGCCCCGGCTCCAGCACGCGCCCGTCCTGCCGGCGTCGCTCACGTACGAGGGCGGTCCGGCCTTCGTCCGGGAGCCGCGCGAGGAGCTCTTCCTCCTCGCGGTCGCCAACTTCGTCACCCAGCGGACCTTCTACGAGAGCGGTGAGGACCGAGACGACCGGTACGGGCGGCTCGTCGGCCGGCTCGCCGTCGAGGACCCCGCCTGGACGGCCGGCCTGCTGCGCTGGCTGCGCACCGAGGGCAACATGCGCACGGCGTCCCTGGTCGGCGCCGCCACGTACGTGCGCGCCCGCCTGGCGGCCGGAGCGTCCGAAGGCCCCTCCAACCGGTCCGTGATCGACTCGGTGCTGCAACGCGCCGACGAGCCCGGCGAACTGCTCGCCCACTGGATGACGGTGTACGGGCGGAACGTGCCGCAGCCCGTCAAGCGGGGCATCGCCGACGCCGTGCGCAGGCTCTACACCACCCGCTCCCTGCTCAAGTACGACACCGCCTCCAAGGGCTGGCGCTTCGGCGACGTACTCAACCTGGTGCACGCCTCGCCCGATCCGGACAAGCCCTGGCAGGGCGCGCTGTTCCGGTACGCCCTGGACCGGCGCCACCACCCCGAGCGGGCGGTTCCGCCGGCCTCCGACCCCGTGCTCACCGCCCACCGGGCGCTGATGCAGACGGCCGTCGAGGAGCGGCGGGCCGTGGTGACCGGGCCCGGCGGCGCCGAGCGGCTGGCCGCGGCGGGCATGACGTGGGAGGCGCTGGCGGGCTGGCTGCACGGGCCGATGGACGCCGCCGTCTGGGAGGCCGTCATCCCCTCGATGGGACCGATGGCGCTCCTGCGGAACCTGCGCAACTTCGACGAGGCGGGGGTCTCGGACGAGGTCGCGGCCCAGGTCGCCGCGCGCCTGGCGGCCCCCGCCGAGGTCGCCCGGTCCCGGCAGTTCCCCTTCCGCTACCTGGCCGCCCACCAGCACGCGCCCTCGCCGCGCTGGGCGGCCGCGCTGGAGCGGGCACTGGGGCACTCCCTGGCCAACGTCCCGACCCTTCCGGGCCGGACGCTGATCCTGGTCGACCGCTCCGACTCCATGTTCTGGGACACCGTCTCCGAGCGCTCCAAGCTGACCCGGGCGGACGCCGCCGCCGTGTTCGGCACCGCGCTGGCCCTGCGCGCCGAGCGGGCGGACCTGGTGGAGTACGGCTGGCGCAGCGCGGCGGTGCCGTTCGAGCCGGGCGAGCCGGTGCTGGAGGTGCTGAAACGGTTCCACGACCTCGGCGGCACCCATACCGCGCACGCGGTACGGACCCACTACCGCGACCACGACCGCGTCCTCATCGTCACCGACGAGCAGACCGCGCCCTACGGCCCCGGCGGGCCGGCGGAACCGGTCCCGTCCCATATCCCGGTCTACACCTGGAACCTGGCGGGTTATCAGCCCGCCCACGGCCCGACGGGCCCTCAGCGTCACACCTTCGGCGGCCTCACGGACGCCGCGTTCCGGATGGTCGGCCTCATCGAGGCGGGCCGCGCTGCCGCGTGGCCATGGACGTGAGACGGGACGGAAAGCCGGGCGCACGCGACCTGACGGCGCGCCACCTGCAGCCGCCGTACGTCGAGTTCACCCGTCCGGCGGTAAACGATCAAATCGCGGGCACACGCCGGGAGTGGTTGGTTCGTTTCGATGTTCGAGGGAGGACTGAGGTCGGTGGCCCTGTCCGAGCGCCCCAGGCGCTTTTCCTACCGTGAGCGCCCCTTCGACCTGCGAGCGACCGCCGTCTTCTTCGGCCTGACCGCTCTGCTTCTGGTGATCGTGGGGCTGCTGGCCCGTACGGCCATGGACGTGGCCGAACGCAGGCCCGCCTGGGTGGTCGTCCTGTCCCTGCTCGCCGTCGCGCTATTGCCGGCCTGGTGGCGCAAGAGGAGACGCATGACGGTGGCACGCCTCGCACGCCGTACCACCGAGGCGCTGGAGGAGGCCACGGCGACCACGCTCGAGGCCGTGGAGGAGGACCGCCGGGTCGACGTGTCCGGCGGCGGTGAGGCGACCGTCGTCCTCGACTACGCCGCCCTGAGCGCCGACGACTTCGAACAGGCCATAGCGGACCTGTGCATACGGGACGGCTGCTCCCAGGTACGCGTCGTGGGCGGGGCGGGTGACCTGGGCGCCGACGTGCTGGCGCTCGCCCCCGACGGGCGGCGCGTCGTCATCCAGTGCAAGCGGTACGGGGACGACAACAAGGTCGGCTCGCAGGAACTCCAGCGCTTCGGCGGCACCTGCTACACCGTGCACGGGGCCGATGTGGCCGTCATCGTCACGACCAGCGACTTCACCGCACCGGCCGAGGAATACGCCGCGCAGTGCGGCATCGTGTGCGTGAACCACGAGCTTCTGCGCGCCTGGAGCGGCGGCCTGCTGGCACCGCCCTGGGCGCCCGGACCGGCCGTCGACACCGACCAGGCCGCCCTCTGAGCCCCCGTACCGCGTGCGTGATCCGCGTGCGGGCGCCTCTGAGCCGGTCGAGCCACCGGGGCCGAGCCGTCGCGGTCAAGCGGTCACGGGCGGGCCGTCGCGGTCGAGCGTCAAGGGCGGGTGCTACCGGTCGAGCCGTCGAGGTCGGGCGTCGCCGAAGCTGGACGCGCTGGCTCCGGTGCGGTGTCCTACTGGGGTCTGCGGCCGGAAGGCGCTCCGCCGGGGTCGTCGGGCAGCGCGATGCGGGCGGTGACGCGTTTGCCGACCGGCTCGCGCTGCACCTGGAAGCCCTGAGCGACGGCCATGACGATCTCCAGGCCGTGCTGGCCCACCCGCCCCGGATCGGCGGCGCGGGCGATCGGCAGGACCGGATCGCTGTCCCACACGGTCACTTCCACCAGGTCCCCGGTCACGCGCAGTTCCATGAGGACCGGGCCGGGCGCGTACTTGCGGGCGTTGGTGACCAGCTCGCTCACCACCAGCCGGGTCAGGTCCATCGCACGGGCCGAGACGGGCAGACCGTGCTCGGCCTGGACCCGCGTGAGGAAGCCGACGGCGTGCCGACGCGCCTCGGCGATGCAGGACCCGTCGCCGTCGAGGGCGACCGTGAGCTGTATCGGCGTGGCGCCGAAGGTGACGCCTTGACCGTCCGGGACCGATTGCGCTGCGTTCATCGCCCACACTCCCCGTTCCTGACCCTGCGTCTGCCCCGTCGCCCGATTCACATACCTTTCATACGTACGTCGAACACCGGAAACGGAAGTCGTCGGGGTGACCGGCCGAGGAGCGCCGCGACGGCGAGGGCCGAGGGGGCGGGGGTTCCGGGGCGAGACAGATGGTTCCGTGACATCCGTCACATGACTCAGAGGTAATGACCCCGTCCGATAGTAGATACCGCTCGGTACGACATAAGGGACTTGTCCGTTTTGATGCCGACCTGGTCCGCGCCGGTCGGAGCGGACGTGGTGCACCCCCGCGATGCACAGTCGCCAACTGGCAGAGAAAGGCTTCTGACGGGGTGTCCGGACGGCGCTACGGCCGCGGCGGCTGCGCCAGCACACCGTGGCGCGCCAGGCAAGGGCGGCCGTGACTACGACGTCGGATAGGAGAACGGACCTTTGCCCTAGCGAAGCAGCCCTCCTAAGAATGACGACCCGCAGGACGTCTCCGCAGCTCAGGAGCGGAGTCGGCGCAAGCGTGAGCGACCCGGCCACCGCACCGGGGGCGCTCCGCGCATACCGAGTGAGGTCTCGCATGGGCAAGCATCGCAAGAAGAGGCACAACCGGCGAATAGTGATCGGCATCGTCGCCATGAGCGCTGTGACCGTTCCGTCGGTGGCCGTGGCTTGCGGCGACTGGCAGAGCAGTGAGGAGAACGCGCTCCGCAGCGCCGCGAGGACCACGGCCGGCGAGTGGAACCACGCCGGCGACACCTGGCGGAAGGACAGCGACCGGGACGGCCGGTGGACGGGCCACCGGCACGACGGCGAGCCCACCGGCACGCCGTCGCAGACCCCGACGCCCTCCCCGAGCACCACCCGGCCCACGGCGCCGAAGTCCACCGCGACCGCCGCCGCCGGCGCCCCGAAAACCGGCACCGCCCCCAGCGCTCCGAAGACCGGCACCGCCCCCAGCGCTGGGAAGACCAGCACCGTCCCCAGCACCCCGAAGCCCACCGCCTCGGCGACCCCCTCCACCGCCCCCACCGCGCAGTCCACGCCCACGGCGTCCGGGGCCGTCGCGCGCGTCGTGGAACTCGTCAACGCCGAGCGCGCCAAGGCCGGCTGCTCGCCCGTGAAGTCGAACGCGATCCTGACCAAGGCCGCGCAGGCGCACAGCGAGGACATGGCGAGCCACCGCACCATGTCGCACACCGGCTCCGACGGATCCTCCCCGGGCGACCGCATCACGCGCGCCGGCTACAACTGGAGCACCTACGGCGAGAACGTCGCCTACGGCTACTCCACTCCCGAGCAGGTCATGGCGGGCTGGATGTCCAGCCCCGGACACAAGGCCAACATCCTGAACTGCGGTTTCAAGGAGATCGGCGTCGGCCTCGCCCAGCCCGGCAACTACTGGACGCAGGACTTCGGAACCGCCCGGTGAGCCCGGGCCGGTAGCCCCGGCCACACGGCCACACGGCCACACGGTGACGGGGTGGTGGTGCCAGGCAGCCACCCCCCTCCCGGCCGGCCCCCAAGGGCCGGGAAAAATTCAGAGCGGCTGCGTGAACCTCTCTGATGCCCCCCTCCCGCGGCGTGAGCCAGAGTGACATGCGTGCCGCACAGGGGGTGGGGCACGGGAGGTGAACATGTCTCTGAGGACCGACCTCTACACGGATATCGCGGAATTCCTGGTGGCCAAGTGCGATGCCGACCCGGACGACCTCTCCGTGACATCCGATCTCTACGACGACATCGGCATCGACTCACTCGACCTCGTCGCCATGGCGCAGACCCTTCAGGGTGCGTACGGCATCTCGATGGACGACGAGCGCATCGGTTCGCTCCGCACCGTCGGCGACGTCCTGGACTTCGCCGTCTCGAAGGTCGAAGCCAAGGCAACCGCCTAGAGCACGGGGGAGATTCCGCAATGCCTGCCTATATCACCGCCATGGGACGTTTCCTGCCCGGCGAACCGGTGCCCAACGAGGAGATCGAGGACTACATCGGCAGCGTCGGCCGGGCGAGTTCCGAGCTGCGCGAGCAGATCCTCGCCAACTGCGGCATCAAGTCACGGCACTACGCCATCGACAAGCAGCAGAAGACGCTGTTCTCCAACACCGACATGGCGGTCGCGGCCATTCGCCAGGCGGTGGACCGCTCGGACATCACCCTGGACGACATCGACCTCATCGCCGCGGCCACCGCCGTTCCGGACCTCGTCGCGCCCGGCATCGCCAGCGGCATCCACGGCGAACTGGGCAGCCCGCCCTGCGAGATCGTCACCACCCACGGCATCTGCAGCTCCGGGATGATGGCGCTGAAGAACGCCTACCTCCAGGTGGCGGCCGGGGAGAAGAAGAACGCGATCGCCTCCGCGTCCGAACTGGCCTCGCGTTTCATGAGGAGCGGCCGGTTCGCCGACGTCCGGCCCGTCTCGGACGACGGTGCCATCGCCATGGAGATGGCGTTCCTGCGCTACATGCTCTCGGACGGAGCCGGCGCCGCCGTCGTACAGGACCGCCCGGCGGCCGACGGAGTGAGCCTGCGGATCGACTGGATCACGCTCACCTCCTACGCCAACACCGAGAAGACCTGCATGTACCTGGGCTCGGCGGACAACTCGGCGGAGCAGACCTGGTGGGACTACGCCTCCGCCGCCGAGGCCGCCGCCGACGGCGCGCTGGCGCTGCGCCAGAATCTGGGCCTGCTGCCGCACCTCGTACGCATCGGGGTCAAGGAGTACCAGCGACTGCTCGACGAGGGCCGCTTCGACCCGGACGAGCTCACCTGGTTCCCCGCGCACTACTCCAGCGAGCGCATGAAGTCCATGGTGCTCAAGGAGATCGACAAGAAGAAGGTCAGGGGGCCGTCCCCCGAGAAGTGGTACAGCAATCTGCCGCGGGTCGGGAACATGGGCTCCGCCAGCATCTACGTGATCCTCGAGGAGATGCTGACCGAGGGTCTGGTGTCCGCCGGCGACAAGCTGCTGGTGATGGTCCCCGAGTCCGGTCGGTTCGCGGTGTCCTTCGCGCATCTGACCGCCGTCTCCGCCGGGGAGGTCTGACACCATGAGCGCACAGCCCCGCGTGACGGTCTACTGGTACTCGCAGACCGGTCAGCTCCTCGAAGCCGTCTCCGCCGTCACCGACCCGCTGGAGAAGGCGGGCTGGGACATCCGCAAGGTCGAGATCAGACCGCGCCAGGCCTTCCCCTTCCCCTGGCCCTTACGCCGCTTCTTCGGTGTCTTCCCCGCCTCCGTCGACCCCGACGGGGCGCCCGGGATCACCGCCCGGCCGCCGGTGGCCGAGGACGACGACGCGGACCTGGTCGTCTTCGCCTTCCCCGTCTGGTACCTGGCTCCGGCGCTGCCGATGCGCGCGCTCGCCGGGGAGCGGCCCAAGGCGTTCGACGGGCGTGCCGTCGTCGGCCTGGTGGCCTGCCGGAACATGTGGTACTCGGCCGCCATCGAAGTGCGGCGGCTCATCCAGGCGGCGGGCGGCCGCTACCTGGGCACGATCTCCGCGGTGGACACCGCCTCCGCCGCGATCACCTTCGTCACCACGCTGCGCTGGCTGCTGGCCGGCAAGCGAGAGGCCTCCTGGGGGTTCCCGCGTGCCGGCGTCGGCACGGACGAGCTGGACCGGCTCGCCCTCCTCGGCGAGCGCCTCGCCGAACTCGCCCCACCACCAGCCGGTCCCGTCCCTGCGCAGACCGAACTCGCCCCACAACCAGCCGTACCCGCCCCGCCGCCAGCCGGTCCCGCCCCGGCGCAGACCGAACTCGCGCCAGTACGACCCGGATTGGCCCTGGCCTCAACCGGCCCCGCCCCGGAGCGGACCGAACTCTCCCCGGACCGGCCCGACCCCGCCTCCCGCGCCGACTCCGAGGAGACCCTGGCCGACCGGGTCCGCGACGTCCTCGCCGCCCATGACGCGGCCCCCGTGCACGCCCCGCTGGCCGCGGCCGACCTCCTGGCCGGAAAGGCCTTCCGGGTCTGGGGCCGGGCCATCCGGGCCGCCGGCCGGCCCGGCGAGGTCCGGCGCACCGCGCTCACCTGGGTGTTCGTGCTCTGGCTGACCGGCGCCATCCTGGCCGGCCTGCCCACCGTCGTCGTGGCCCGCGTCCTGTTCAAGGCCGGCTTCGACGCCGCGGTGGCCCGGCGCCTGGCACCGGTCGTCGCCCGGCTCGGGGAGGTGCGCCGATGACCACGGCCCCGCCGCAGCCGCCGGAGACCGCCACGCGGGTGGAGACCGATGTCGTGGTGATCGGCGGCGGGCCCACCGGCCTCGCCGCAGCCCACTTCCTCGCCGCACTCGGCGTCCGCACGGTCGTCCTCGAACAGCGCACCTCACCGTCCGGCCATCCGCGCGCCACGGTGATCAACTCCCGCACCATGGAACTGCTCCGGCACCTGGGCGTCGACGCCGAGGTCCGCCGGGCCGGCGTACCCCTGGAGAACACGGCGCGCATCACCTGGTGCACCCAGCTCGCCGGCACCGAACTCGCCGCCCTCGACATCATCGCCTCGGCGGACGCCCTGATGCAGCGCGCGGTCAACAGCCCGGCCCTCCCCGTCATCTGCTCGCAGAACCGGGTGGAAGCGCTGCTCGTCGACCGGCTCCCCGAGAACGCGCGGGTCATCCGTGGCGTCCGGGCCGAGGAACTGTACCGCACGCCGTCCGGGGTCAGGGTGACGGCCGGGGGCGAGCACCCCACCGTCGTCGACGCCCGCTACGCCGTCCTGGCCGAGGGACTGCACGGTTCCCTGCGCGAGGCGGTGGGCCTGCGGCGGACCGCGGCCCCACCGCTCGGCAGGCTCCTCGACATCCACTTCAGCGCCGACCTCTCGCCCTGGACGGCCGGCCGGGAGAGCGCCCTGTACTGGGTGCTCAACGACACCGTGCGCGGCGTCCTCGTCACCGTGGACCCCAAGCGCGGCGAATGGCTCCTGGAGATACCCGCCCTCACCGCCGACGAGGAACACACCTACTTCGAGCAGGGCGTCGATCACCACAAGCTGATCGAGGCCGCCATCGGCGAGCCGGGCGAGGCGATCGCGGGGCTGCGCATCCACTCCGTACGGAACTGGGTGATGGGCTCCACCGGACTCGCCTCCTGGCGCAGCGCCGACGGCCGGGTCCTCGCCGCCGGGGACGCCGCCCACACCTTCCCGCCCACCGGCGGCTTCGGCATGAACACCGGCATCCAGGACGCGCACAACCTCGCCTGGAAGCTGGCCGCGGTACTGCGCGGCGGCGCCTCCGACTCGCTGCTCGACTCCTACGAGCGTGAGCGGCGCCCGGTCGCCGAGTTCAACGCCCGGCACAGTGAGCGCAACGCCCTCCAGAAGCGGGCGCTGCTCCAGTCCGACGGCGACCCGGCGGAGTTCGCCCGCAACATCGAAGAGCACCGGCCGCACTTCGACTTCGAAGGGCAGACACTGGGGTTCACCTATGAACCGGGTCCCGGCGAGCCGGTGGTGCAGGACATCGTGACCTACCGGCCGACCGCCCGGGCCGGCCACCGGGCCCCGCACGCCTGGCTCGACCAGGGCGGCGACCGGATCTCCGCGATCGACCTGACCCGCACCGGCTTCGCCCTGCTCACCGGGGCCGAGGGGGCCGTCTGGGAGCAAGTGGCCCAGGAGACCCCGACCGTCGTCGGCCTGCCCCTCACCGCGGCCGTGATCACCTCGGACGGGCCAGGCCCGCGCGACGCCGACGGATCCTTCGCCGACACGTACGCCCTGCACGGGCCGGAAGCGGTTCTCGTACGGCCCGACGGCCACGTCCTCGCCCGGCTGCCCGGACGGGCACCACGGCGGGAACTGCGGCAGGCCGTCGACCGGATAGCCCACAGCGGGCTGGCGCCCGCACGAGCGGAAGGCACCTCATGACCGCCGGACCCGTCCTCTCCCCGGAGCGAGTCGAGGGACTGCGCTCCGGCCGTCTCGCCGAAGTCCGCGCCGCCCTCACCGGGCTGCCCCGCGAGGCCCTGGCGGCCTGGCTGGCCACCCAGGACGGCGCGGACGTACTGCGCACGGTCTTCGCGCAGATGCCCGAGCGCTACACCGGCGGCCTCACGGGCGGACCGCAAACCGTCCGCTGGGAGATCGCGAGGCCCCCGACCGGCACCCTCGCGTACGACCTCGTCCTGACCGCGGACTCCTGCGACGTACGCGAGACGGGGACCTCGGGCGCCCCGGCGGTCACCCTCGCCCTCGACGCGGTCAGCTTCGTGGAGATGGCCTCCGCCGCCGCCCAGGGCCTGGACCTGCTGCTCAAGGGCCGGCTGCACATCCAAGGTGACGTGCACCTCGCGATGCGCATGGAGTCCCTCTTCCGGCTCGCCGAGCCGGGTGAGCCCGGATGACCACCCCGCCGGGGCGCCACCGCGTGGTGGTGACGGGCATCGGCATGGTCAACCCGCTCGGCACCGGCACCGAGACGGTCTGGACGCGGCTGCTCGCCGGAACCTCCGGAGTGGGACCGATCCAGGCCTTCGACGCCGGGCGGCTGCCGGTGCGCATCGCCGCCGAGGTGACGGACTTCGACCCGGCCGACTGGCTGACCAGCAAGGAGGTCAGACGCCTCGACCGGTTCTGCCACTTCGCGATCGCCGCGGCCGAACTCGCGGTGGAGCGCGCGGGCCTCGACGGCATCGACCGGGACGGCGCCGCCACCGTGATCGGCAGCGCCATCGGCGGCGCCGGCACCATGCGGGCGGGGGTGCTGAAGGACGCGACGGCGCCTCACATGGTCTCCCCGTTCTTCGTGCCCAGCTCCATCGTCAACATGGGCGCGGGCACCGTCGCCCAGCGCTTCGGCTTCCGCGGCCCCGGCGCCGCCCCGGTCACCGCCTGCGCCTCCTCGGCCGACGCGATCGGGCAGGCCTACCGCCTGGTCCGTGACGGCTACGCCGGGGCCGCGCTGGCCGGCGGCTCCGAGGCCTGCATCGCCTCACCGCTCGTCGCGGGCTTCGCGAACCTGCGCGCGCTGTCCCGCCGCAACGACGAACCCCAGCGGGCCTCCCGCCCGTTCACCGCGGACCGGGACGGCTTCGTCATGGGGGAGGGGGCCACCATGCTGCTCCTGGAGACCGCGGAGTCGGCCGAGGCACGGGGCGCGTACGTCTACGCCGAGATCTGCGGCTACGGCCAGACCAGCGACGCGTACCACGTCACCGCCCCCGATCCCACCGGGCGGGGCGCCGCCCGCGCCATGCTGGCCGCGCTGCGCGAGGCCGGCCTCAAGCCCGACGAGATCGACCACATCAACGCCCACGGCACCTCGACCCCGTTCTCCGACGCCGCCGAGACGAAGGCGATCAAGTCCGCCTTCGGCAGCCACAGCGGGAACCTGGCCGTCAGCTCCACCAAGTCGATGACCGGCCACCTGCTGGGCGCGTCCGGCGCGACCGAGACGGCATTCTGCGCCCTGTCCATCGACCGCGGCGTCATCCCGCCCACCATCAACCAGGACGCGGCCGACCCCGAGTGCGACCTCGACTACGTGCCGAACACCGCCCGGCCGTACGAGGTCCGGGCGGCCCTGTCCAACTCCTTCGCCTTCGGCGGGCAGAACGTCGCGCTCGCCCTCCAACGCTTCGTCAGGGAGTGACCCCGCCCCTGTGCACGGGCTCACGCCGAGCCGGGCCGAGCCCGCGGGGTCTCCCGTGACCCACATCCCAGGAAGGCACCTCGATGACCCAGCTCTCCACCCGGCCCCTGGCCACGGCCGCGCCCGGTCCGACCGGCCGGCTGCGCGCGCTGCTCACGATGTCCGGCGATCCGATGGACTACTTCACCGGTCTGCGCGACCAGTACGGTCCTGTGGTCCGCGTCCCGCTCGGCATGCGGGACATGTTCCTGGTCAGCGACCCGGAGGCGGTCCACGAGGTCCTGGTGACCTCGCACCGCCACTTCACCAAGGCCACCATGGGCGCCGGACGCGGCACGTGGGAGGCCCCGCTCTCGGTGATCTTCGGCAACAGCCTGATCACCAGCGACGGCGAGTTCCACCGCAAGCAGCGCAGGCTGATCCAGCCGATGTTCCACCACGAGCGCATCGCGGGCTACGGCCGTGCCTTCGCCGAGCTGTCGGACGACATCCAGGCCGGCTGGAAGGACGGGGACCGGCTCGACCTGTCGGTCGAGATGACCGAGCTGACCCTCGCCGTCGTGGCCCGTACGATCTTCGACGTCTCGCTGGACAGCGATGTGGCCCAGACCGTCCGCACCGCCATCCCGCGCGACGAGGGTCCGATGCGCTGGGACTCCCTGCCCTTCGCCCGCTATCTGGCGAAGCTGCCGCTGCCCGGCAACAAGCGCTTCTTCGCGGGCCGGGACCGGCTCGACGCCATCGTCTACCGCCTCATGGCGGAGCGCAGGCAGGGCGACGGACAGGGCGCCGACCTGCTCTCCATGCTGCTCGCGGCGCGGGACGCCGACACCGGGGAGCCGATGGACGACCGCCAGGTGCGCGACGAGGCGATCAGCATGCTCATGGTCGGCCACGAGACCACGGCCAACGCGCTCACCTGGTCCTACCACCTGCTCGGCAACCACCCCGAGGCGCGGGAGCGGATGCACGAGGAGATCGACGAGGTGCTCGGTGACCGGCTGCCCACCATCGCGGACCTGCCCCGCCTCACCTGGACCGACGCGGTGTTCTCCGAGGCGATGCGCCTCTACCCGCCGATCATGGGCATGGCCCGCCGGTCCCTGGAGGACTTCGAACTCCACGGCTACCGCATCCCCAAGGACAGCTTCGTCGGGATCGTTCCGTGGGTGCTCCACCGCGATTCCCAGTGGTGGCCGCAGCCCGAGCGCTTCGCCCCGCAGCGCTGGCTCAAGGACCCGCGCCCCGCCGACGCGGCGGACGAGCTCACCGGTCACGCGGTGGCACCCGGCCGGCCGCGCCTCGCCTACCTCCCCTTCGGCGGCGGCCCGCGGCAGTGCATCGGCACCGCCTTTGCGCGGATGGAGGGCGTCATGGCGCTGGCCACCCTGGGACGCGACTGGGAGTTCGAGCCCGTTCCCGGATTCACGGTCGACCACCTGGCCCGCATCACGGTCCGGCCGCGCCACGGCCTGCCGGTGACCGCCAGGCGCCGCTGAGCCTCCCCGCGCGAGGCCGACATCACCGACACCCACCTGCGAAGGGAACACCCATGTCCACCCACACCGGGATCGCACTCGACAAAGAAGACCTGCGCTTCCTCATCGCCGACGTCCTCGAACTGGACGTGGAGGAGGTCACGGACGACGCCGACTTCGTGCAGGAGCTGGAGGTCGACTCCCTGATGGCGCTGGCGATCGTCGCCCGGCTGGAGCGGCACTACGGCGTCAAGCTGAAGGAGGACGACTTCAAGCGGGTCTCGTCGCTCACCCAGGTCCACCGGCTGATCGGGGACAAGCGCGCCGCCCAGGCCGCGTCCTGAAACACCCGCGGCACAGCGGCCGGCCCCCTGCCCCCGGTGGCGCACGGCCGGCCGCACCCTCACCACCCCCGCTCGCCATGGCCTTCCAGGAGAAGCACATGCCAGACACCCAGCGCCCGGTGGCGCTCGTCTCGGGCGGCTCCCGCGGCATCGGCCGCGCCGTCGTGTCCCGCCTGGCGCACGACGGATTCGATGTCGCGTTCTGCTACCGCTCGGACGCCGCCGCGGCCGACGAGGTCGTCAGGTCGGTCGCCGGCACCGGAGCCCGTGTCGTCCCCCACCGCGTCGACGTGACCTCATCGGAGGAGGTCCGGGCGTTCGCCGACGCCGCGGAAAGCGAGCTCGGCCCGGTCGACGCCGTCGTGACCTCCGCGGGGGTCGTACGGGACAATCCGCTGGTCAGGATGACCGGCGAGGAGTGGAGCGAGGTCATGGCGACCAACCTCGACGGCACCTACCACATGTGCCGCTCGGTCATCTTCTCGTTCATGAAGCGCCGCGCCGGCTGCGTGGTGACGCTGTCGTCCATCGCCGGGGTGCACGGCAACGCCACGCAGGCCAACTACGCGGCCTCCAAGGCGGCGATCATCGGCTTCACCAAGTCCCTGGCCAAGGAGTGCGGGAAGTACGGGGTGCGCGCCAACGTCGTGGCGCCCGGCCTCATCGAGACCGACATGACCGCCGGCCTGACCGAGGCGACCCGGAAGGACGTCCTCGACCGCGTTCCGCTCGGCCGCCTCGGCACCCCCGACGACGTCGCCGACCTGGTCTCCTTCCTCGTCTCCGACCGCGCCCGCTACATCTCCGGCCAGGTACTGGGCGTGGACGGCGGCCTGGTCGTCTGAGCACGCCGCCGCGCGATCCGGCAGTCTCGGTAGTCCTCGATCGCTCTTCGACCACAGAGGAAGGACACCCGGACCGGTGAGACTCGGACTCAACCTCCGCTACCTCGGCCCCCTGGGCGCCGGAGCCCGCCCGCAGGAATCCGCCCGGTACGTCCGCGAGGCCGAGCGCCTGGGCTTCTCGGTGGCCTGGACCGCCGAGGCGTTCAGCTCGGACGCCGTCTCGCTGCTCGGCTGGCTCGCCGCGCAGACCTCGCGCATCGACCTGGGCACCGCGGCGATGCAGATCCCCGCCCGCACCCCCGCCATGACGGCGATGACCGCCGCGACCCTCGACCTGCTCTGCGAGGGCCGCTTCCGCCTCGGACTCGGCGTGTCCGGGCCGCAGGTCGCCGAGGGCTGGCACGGCTCCCGGTTCGAGAAACCGCTGGCACGCACCCGCGAGTACGTCGACATCGTCCGGATGGTCCTGCAGCGCGAGACCGTCACCTACGACGGGGAGCACTACCGCCTGCCGCTCCCGGACGGCCCCGGAAAGGCCCTCCAGCTGGGCATGCGCCCCCGGCGCAGGCAGGTGCCGGTCTACCTGGCGGCCATCGGCCCGGCCAACGTCCGCCTGGCGGGCGAGATCGCGGACGGCTGGCTCTCCGTCTTCTTCCAGCCCGAGTCCGGACAGGAGTTCCTGACGGAACTGCGCGCCGGCCGGGAGCGCACGGGGGCGGATCTGCGGGGCTTCGACGTGGTGGCGGCGGTGCCGGTCGCGACCGGGGACGATCTCGCCGACTGCGCCGACCGGGTGCGCGCGTTCACCACCCACTACGTGGGCGGGATGGGCTCACGCGAGCACAACTTCTACAACCGGCTCATGGCCCGCACCGGCTTCCCCGGCGAGGCCGAACAGGTGCAGCGGCTCTACCTGGCCGGGGAACCGCGAGCGGCCGCCGAGGCCGTACCGCGGGAGTTCCTCGACCGCACCGCCCTGCTCGGTCCCACCGACCGCATCGCCGACCGGCTGCAGGCCTACGCCGGAGCGGGAGTCACCACCCTCTCGGCCATGATCTTCGCAGACCACGCCGAACAGGGCATCGCGACTCTGCGCACCCTGGCGGAGGCGCTGGACAAGGCCGCAGTGGGCGACTGAGGCCCAGCCGCCCGCCCGGAAACGCGCCCCGGAACGGGCGCGGGAGCGGACACGGGCGCGGAACCGGCCGCGTCGGCGCCGGGTGGTCCCGCGCCGACGCCGGGTGCTCCCGCGCCGGCGCTCAGTCGAGACAGAACTCGTTCCCCTCGATGTCCTGCATCACGATGCACGACTCGTTGTGCTCGTCGGCGAGCAGCACGCGCTGGCACCTGGCGCCGAGCGCCTCCAGCCGCGCGCACTCGGCCCGGAGTGCGGCGAGGCGCTCTTCCCCCACCAACCCGGTGCCGACCCGCACGCAGAGATGGACCCGGTTCTTGACGACCTTGCCCTCGGGGACGCGCTGGAAGTAGAGCCGCGGCCCCTCACCCGAGGGATCGACGCAGGCGAACGCCCCTCCCCGCTGCTCGGGCGGCAGAGTGCGGTCGAACGCGTCCCAGCTGGCGAACCCCCGCGGCGGCGGCGCCGGGTCGTACCCCAGCACCTCGCACCAGAAGCGAGCGAGACGCTCGGGTTCCGCGCAGTCGAAGGTGACTTGGAACTTCCTGACCGATGACATCGGCGCACGGTAGCAGGGGAGCCGGTCCGGCCGCCTTCCGATTTTGCCCACCACGGCACCTTCCAGGCCCAGGATGCGTCTTTTCCGGTGGCCCGGACCGTTGACCGTAACGCGCCGGGTCGCTCCCCGCACCGCTCCGTTAACATGTTCGAGCCTGCGAGGACACCCCAATTGCCCATCACCCAACGGAAAAAAATTGGCCGAAGAATTGATATCCAGAGCAATGCGGGTGTTCTCGCGCAGACAGGGCAGAAACACCTTCCCCGCCCCGCGTCGGCCCCGCACCCTTCTGTGGGTCGCCGCCGGTGTGGTGACCCTCGGATTTCTCGTCGCCCTGGAGATCGCCGCCCGCCGCTACGGCGTACCCGGGCCGATCACCAACCAAGTACGAGAGGTGATGTACCCGCCCAAATCGGGTGGTCTGCTGTACGCCAGCATGGCGCTGATGATGGTGGTCCTCACCTGGCGGCAGCGCTTCCTCGCCCTCGCCGCCGCGATCGGCGTCGACCTCGCCTTCCTCCTCGTCCGCTGGGCCACCGACACCGAGGTCACCGGGGGCCACCCCTTCGGCAACGGCGCGCTGTGGGTGATGCTGGGCTGCGCGGTCGTCGCCCTCACCCGCCGCACCGGCCCCGAGCGCGCCCTGCTGCTCAAGGGTGTCGGCCTGGGCCTGCTCCTGATCACCGGCCGCAAGACCGGTGACACCTGGCTGCTGATCACCGCCGAGACCCGCCCCGACGTCCTCGACCCGTACGTGGCGACCGCCGACCAGGCGCTGGGCAACCCGTCCTGGGTGGCGGGCCGGATCGTCGAGGCCACCGGAGCCTTCGGCTACAACCTCCTCGACTTCGTCTACGGCCAGCTCCCCGTCGCCGCCGTCATCGTCGCCCTCTACCAGCTGCGCCACGTCGCGACCGCGCGCCGCTTCCCCCGCCACCACCTGGTGCGCAGCTTCCTGCTGATCGGCCTCCTCGGTCCTGCCGTGTACATGATCTACCCCGTCGTCGGGCCGATCTTCGCCTACGGCACCGGCACCGAACACTGGGCCTCGGTCAGCATCTGGTCGGACACCTGGCCCACCCGCCAGTGGGCGGTGGCCGAGATCTGGCCGGCCACACCACCGCCGCTCACCACCCCCCACTCCATCCCCTTCGACGAGATCACCCCGCGCAACTGCATGCCCAGCCTGCACACCGCCTGGGCCACCGCGATCTTCCTCCACACCCGCCGCGGTCCGCGCGTCCTGCGCCACGCAGGCACCTTCTGGCTGGTGGCCACGCTGTGCGCGACGCTCGGGTTCGGTTACCACTACGGCGCCGACCTCGTCGCCGGCGTCGTCTTCGTCCTCACCATCGAGGCGGCCCTGCGCTCCTTCGACCGCGGCTGGGACCGGCCGGGACTTCAGCTGGTCGCGTACGGCACGGCCGTCTTCGCCGCGCTCCTGGCGTCGTACTACTACCTCCCGACGCAGATGGCCAGGCATCCGTGGCTCTACGGCCCGCTGCTCCTGCTGGCGATGGCCTCGGTGATCTACGGCTACGTACGCACCGCGGCCCCGCCAGAACCGGAAGCCGCGCCCGTCCCGGCCGAGCGAGTCCCCGCTCCCCGGCAGACGCCCGCCGAGTCACCGACGCCCCAGCCACCGGTCCCCGAACCGCCGGCGGCGCCGGCCGCGGACGACCAGAAGCCCATCACCCTCCTGTGACACCCGACACCGCGGGGCCCGCAGCCGCACAGCACCGGCTGCGGGCCCCGCGCGTGACCGCCCCCGCCGAATCCCACAGCCGTCTCCGGGCGTTGCGTGGATTCACCGGCTGACCTACGAGATCACCCTGGTGCGGGTACGACCCGGCCTGACCCTCCACGAGACCCTCGACCACCTCAACGCCGGTTTCGACGCCGACGCCGACGCCGACGCCGACCTGCCACCCCTGCGGCTGACCACCGCACAGCGGGCCGCCTGGGAGCGCATCGTCGACCGGGTCGCGCGGGAGGCCGGCCCGGTCGCGTCCGAGGAGTACCCGTCCAGCCCGACCCTGGAGACGACCGGCCCGCCGGGCCGCATCCAGCTCGACCACCGCGCGGACACGGCCGACATCGAAGTCGCCTACCGCCACTCCGGGCGAGCGGCACGGGACCTCATGGAGCGGGCCTGCCGCGTCGCCCGCATCGTCGAGGACGAAAGCGGCCTGACCGGTTACGACTTCGAGGTGGACCAGCCCACGCGGACCGGCGACCCCGCCCGGGCCGCCGCCCGTCTGGCCGGTGTATCGGACTGGCCCGGCACCACCTGGGCCAGGACGGCTGACAACGGCCGGTCCCCGAACTCACCGCCCTGCGGTGGACGCATCCGGGGGAGGGCGGGACGATGAGAGGAACCACCACTCTTCCGCTGAGCCCCTCCGTCCACCGAAACCCGACGAGGCGATTGCGAGGTGGGGTGATGAGGCTGCGACGCGTCGCCGTTGCGGCGGCTCTCCCGGTGCCTCTGCTCTGCGTGTGGGTGGCGCCGCCGGCCACCGCGGCCAGTACCACACCATCACCGTGACGGGTGAGCTGTTCGTCACGAGCCCGCCCGGCATCGGTTCCTCCAGGGCCTCCCGGACACTCAAGCTGGACATGACGACCGCGCTGAGCCACGACAGGACACGCACCACGCTCACCCGGTCGGTGTGCGCGGGGGACCAGGCGCGGGGCGTTTTGACCATCCTCTTCGAGCTCAGGTCCAACGAATCGGTCGTCGTCTCGCCCACGCTCCGGCTCTTCGAGGGATCGAGCTGCGGCTCGGACGACCTCGACGCCCAGGACGAGGGCATCCAGACGGCGTTCGCCCCGCGCAAAAGCCTGAAGTGGCGGCTGGATGCCCGCAACGACGAACTGGGCTCCCCCGACCACGCCAGGGCGACGTTCACCCTGAAACACGCCGCCGGCTCCGGGACCGGCATCGGCCGGCCGGCCGAGCCGTCGGCCGTGGTCGCCACCAGGGTCGCCGGGCAGCCCTCGAGCGTGCGCGTGGCGTGGGAGAACCCCGCCACCGACGAGACGCGCATGGAGATCCGCAACACCACGCTCAACCAGACCAAGAGCCTGCCCACAGACAGCAAGAGCTTCACCTGGCCCGACCTGCCCCTCGGGCAGCAGTGCTTCCAGGTGCGCGCGGTCAACGACGTGGGCCCGTCGGGCTGGACCCCGGTGAACGCCAAGGGGGAGTGCGTCTGAATCACCCGAACGCGGCGCACGGCCCTTGGCGGCAGCCCTCTCGCGGTCCAGCGGGGTCAGGGCGTGGGGCCGGGCGGCAGGTGGACGGTCATGACGAGGTGGCAGGTCCGCTCGCCCGCCCCGCGGTAGGTGTGAGGGACCGTGGCGTCGAACGTGGCGGTCTGTCCGGCGTGCAGCGGGTGCTCGACGCCGTCGGCGACGAGGACCATCCGCCCCGAGGTGACACTGACGGTTTCGACGACTCCCGCCTGGTGGGGGTGGCTGGGGTACTCCTCGCCGGGCTGGAGCCGCCAGCGCCAGACCTCGACGGGCGCTGGGCCCGAGGTGGTCAGCATGAGCCGGGCCTCGCTGCCCCGCTCGCCCACCCACAGCGGCTTGACGTCGTCGGCGGTCACGACGCGGACGCGCTCCTCGGGCGGCCCTTCCAGGAGGGCGGACACGGAGACGCCGAGGGTGTCGGCGAGCCGGACGAGCGTGGCGAAGTTCGGGTTGCCCTGGGCCTTCTCCAGGGCGACCAGGGCCCCCTTGCTGACACCGGCGCGCCGGCCGAGTTCGTCGAGGGACAGGCCCGCGCGGGTGCGGGCGGTTCTGACGTTGTGCGCGAGGGTGCGCAAGGCCGCCTCTGTCTCGGCCACCTGATCACCGTCCTCGTTCCTGAGTGATTCCCGACCCACTCCATTGCACCGCGCGGTCGCTCGGTTGACACGGGTCGGTCGGTTCGATGTACGGTCTGGTCGTTCCAGTGCATCGTAAGGGGTGTACGTACCGAGCCGCCCCCAGCGGGCACCTCCGCCTGGCCGCCGAGGGCGTCGGCCACGGACACCGTCTCCGCCTCGCTCTGCCCCTCCGCGCAAGGAGTTCCCCCATGCTGATCCACCCCTGGGACGCGAGTCTGGACGAAGCCGAATGGCGGTCCTGGATCGCCGACGGTCACGATTTCGGCCTGCTCAGCGTCAACGGCCCGCCGGGCCGGCCGCCCATGGCCGTGCCCACCCACTTCGCCGGCGGCAACGGCCGGCTCCTGATCCACCTCGCCCGGCCGAACCCCGTCTGGAGGGCGCTCGAGAACGACCCGAACGTCCTGTTCACCGTCTTCGGCGACTACACCTTCGTCCCCGGCCCCTGGCGCGCCCAGCCGGACACCCCGCCCACCGACGGCGTCCCCACCAGCTACTACACCGCCGTCCAGTTCACCTGCCGCGCCACGATCGTCGACGACCCCGAGGCCAAGGCGGAACTCCTGCGCGTCCAGATGGCGCACTTCCAGCCCGCCGGCGACCACGCCGGCATCGTCGCCGGCCACCCCCCTTACGGGCGCATGCTGTCCGGTATCCGAGGCCTGTACCTGGACGTCACCGAGGTGCGGGCCAAGTTCAAGTACGACGACCACAAACCGGTCGGACACCGCACCGCCGTCGCGGACCACCTCACCGCGCGCGCCCAGGGCCTGGACCTCGCCGCCGCGGCCCAGCAGCGCCGCCGCCTGGACCGCATCGGCCCCTACAAGCAGCCCTGACCACGCCCCACGACCACCCGACAGACCTGGAAGCCCCAGCCATGACCACGTTCCGTCTCAGCCCCGCAGTCGCCGACGCCTTCCCCGACACCCTCATCGCCCTCGTCACCGCCACCGGCCTCGACGGCCACGGGCCCTGGCCGGAGACCGCCGCCGCCGTGGCGGACCTGGAGCGGCAGCTCGCCGACGGGACCTGGCAGCCCGCCGACGAGACCGATCCGCGCATCGAGGCCTGGCACACCGCCTACCGCTCCTTCGGCACCAACCCCCGCCGCATCCGTCCCAGCGTCGACGCCCTCGGCCGGAGACTGGCGAAGAAGGGCACCCTGCCGCGCGTCAACCCCGCGGTCGACGCCTACAACACCGTCTCCGTCCGCCACGGCCTGCCGGCCGGCGCCTTCGACCTCGACCACGTCGCCGGTGACGTCGTCATCCGGTACGCGGACGGTAGCGAGGAGTTCACCCCGCTCGGCGAACCCGGCACCGTGGAGACCCCCAGGCCCGGCGAGGTCGTCTACGCCGACACCGACGGCGTCCTGACCCGCCACTGGAACCACCGCGACGCCCACCGCACCCGCGTCACCGAGGACTCCGCCCGCGTCACCTTCGTCCTCGAAACCCTCCGCGCCTGCCACGACGGCCACCTTCTGACGACGGCGGCCGGGGAACTGCGCGGCCTGCTCACCCCGCACGCCGCCCGCACCCACGTGGTCCACCTCAGCGCGCAGCGGCCCGAAGCCACCGTGTGAGGCGATCCGCCGCACACTCGCCGCTGACCGCGCCGTTCACTCCGCCGGCCGCGCCGGCCAGCGTGGCGGTCCTCGCGAAGCACGCCCGCGGTGATTGGCTTCACCACGCGCCGGGCGGCACCGGACGGACCCGGCGCACCGGCCTCGGCGAACCTGATCGACATCGCGCTGTCGTGGGTACCCGTGCCGCAGGCCGTAGAGCACCGGGCACCGCACCGGTCGTACCTGCCGACAAGGAGGCTGACCACGTGACCGAGCAGCAGCAGGACCCCACCGAACAGCACCCGCAGCCGGACTTCCCCGGCCAGGACCAGCCGCACCCCGGCTGGACCGGGCCCATGGACCCGCCCCCGGACCACGGGGAGGAGTCGTACCGGGGCAGCGGCCGGCTGACGGACCGCAAGGCCGTGATCACCGGCGGCGACTCGGGCATCGGACGGGCGGTCGCGCTGGCGTTCGCCCGTGAGGGGGCAGACGTCCTCTTCACCTACCTGGAGGACGAGAAGGACGACGCCGCCGAGACCGTACGGCTGGTCGAGGAGGCCGGGCGACAGGCCGTGGCCGTCTCCTGCGACGTACGCGAGGAGGAGAACTGCCGGTCCCTGGTGGACCGCGCCGTTCAGGAGTTCGGCCGGATCGACATCCTGGTGAACAACGCGGCCTACCAGATGTCGCAGCCCGACGGCATCGAGGCGATCTCCACCGAGCAGTTCGACCGGGTGGTGCGGACCAACCTGTACGGCATGTTCTGGCTGTGCAAGTTCGCCCTGCGGCACATGCCGGAGGGCGGCAGCATCATCAACTCGACGTCGGTGCAGGCGTACAAGCCCAGTCCGCATCTGCTGGACTACGCCATGACGAAGGGCGCGATCGTCAACTTCACCCAGGGACTGGCGCAGATGGTGATCGAGCGGGGGATCCGGGTCAACGCCGTCGCACCGGGCCCGGTGTGGACACCGCTGATCCCGGCGACCATGCCGGACACCCAGGAGTTCGGCAAGCAGGCGCCGATCGGACGCCCCGCCCAGCCCGCCGAGATGGCCCCCGCGTACGTCTTCCTCGCCTCGCAGGAGGCGTCGTACATCACCGCGGAGATCGTCAACGCGACGGGCGGTACGCCGCTCCCGTAGCACGCCAGGACCGAGCCGGAGCACGGCCGCTCCGCACCAGTTCCGGGCGGCGCACCGCGACCACCGGTGTGCCGCCCGGACCCCGGTGACCCCTCCCCGTCGCTCGGGGGAGCGACGGGGACGGACGACGTGTCACATGGGCGCTCCCATCAGCATGCCGGGCGTGACCTCGGTGATGGTCCCGTCCGGCGCGAAGTGGACCCGCACCTCGTACACCCCGATCACGCCGCTGATGAAGTCCGGCTGCCCGTAGTGCCACACCTGCAACCCGGCGCGTTCGAAGTACGACTGGGCGAGCGACCGCATGGTCTCGGCACGGGTCGACTGCTCCACCAGGCCCTGGAGCCAGCTCGCGCCCCCGCGGATGTCCGTGACGGCCCCGTCGAGGTCGGTGATCCCGGTGTCGCCCAGGCGGTCGTCGGTGACGGCGAAGAAGTCGTTGCCGAGCGAGGTGAAGGTGTGGCCCGCCACGCTCGCCGCCGTGCGGGCCAGCGCGACCGCGACCGCCTCACGCGGTCCGTATGCCCTCAGATCCACCTGCTCGCCAGACAGTTCGGGCAGCATCCCGGCCTCCGCCCGGCCGAGCCCGGCCGCCTCCCGGAACCGGTCGCGGAAGTCCTCCGTACCAGGCGCCCACCGGAACCAGCCCTCCTCGGTGTCGTAGGAGCCGAGACGGCGCGCCTTCAGGCCCCCGCCGGGGAACCGCAGCTCCCCGGCCCGCTCGTCCCACAGCGGGGCGCGCCCGGCGAAGTCGAGGTGGTCGTCCGCGTACTGGACCATCGCCCGCGTCCGCAGGATCGAGAAGGCCAGCTCCCGCGCCGCCACGGCCAGCAGCGGCCGCGGGAACGTCCGGTGCGGCGCGTCGGGGGAGCGGCGCGCCCCCTTCAACTCCTGTTCCCCGGCCGTGCCGCAGGCGGGCGCGCCCCCGTCCGGTCCGGTGACCTCGACAGCGGTGACCCCCTCGCCGTCCAGGGTCACGACGACCCGGTCGCCCCCGTCCAGCACGCCCTCCACCCGGCCGGGCCCGTACACCGGCTCGATCCCGTGCCGTGCGAACCAGCTCCGCACCGGCTGCAGCGCGGAACCCGGCAGCAGCGCGGCGCCGTTGCGCAGGGCCGTGGCGAGCCGGGCGGCGCGCGGCTCGGCGCGCGGTACGGCGGGGTCGTCGACGACCATGAAGAGCCGGCCGCGTTCGTTCACCGCGCAGATCACCCCGCCGCGGGCGTCGAGCAGACCCATGCACATCAGCAGCAGGTGGTCGGCCGCCAGCCGGGGGTCGGGGAAGTGGTTGAGATCCGGCATCGGCTCGGTCAGCTCCGGCACACCCTCCCGCTCACCCAGCTCACGCAGCTCCAGCGAACGCGCCGCGATCGCGCTGTCCCGGTACGACTCGTTGGCCCACGCCCACATCCAGGTGCCGTCCACGGCGTAGGTGCCGATGACGTGGGCGCGCAGGGTGATGCCCGAGCGCGTCACGGACGGTTCGTCCCGGTCGAAGGACACGACCCCGGCGGGCACCAGGGAGTCGAAGAGGTCGAGCTGCTCGCACACCCAGGCGAGGTTCGGCCGCGCGAGAGCGAGGAGCTGGTCACTGAAGGAGGCGGTCATGAACGCTTTCCGGTAGTCGGTCGGGCGGGCCTCCGCGATCGAGCGGCCCCGCTGCGTACGCCCTGATGACTCCCGCACGGCACCCCGCGGTTCCAGCCGCACGGCACAC
This sequence comes from Streptomyces sp. JB150, assembly GCF_011193355.1. Lineage (GTDB taxonomy): Bacteria > Actinomycetota > Actinomycetes > Streptomycetales > Streptomycetaceae > Streptomyces. The sequence goes on along the minus strand of NZ_CP049780.1, from coordinate 156,687 downwards.
ACGGGCCTGAGAAAAAGGGAACTCCCCCGGTTTTCGACCGGAGGGCCTTTGCCTTGGCCGGATCATAAAGGGGCGTGATCGTACGTGTTCCATCGCGGAGTTTTGGGTGGAATTGATATTCTGTCCGGAATTTAGTCGTTGTTTCCATCGGATGCAGATCACCTTTCCAAGGGAGTGGGTAGCCGAGCGGTAGAGGGGTGAAAGATGGGTAACGCAAGGGTGGTCCGTTTGCTGGCGACCGGTCTCGTGGTGGTGTTGTCCGCCCTGGTCGCCCTGGCCGTCGCCTGGGGAACGCGGTCCGCGGGAGCCAACTGGCCCGATGTCTTCCAGCGCGCCGGTTCCACGTTCGGGGGCAGCGTGGGAGTGTGCGCGGCTCTGACCGCCCTGTACCGGGCCATCGGGGGCGGAGCCGATGAGTAGTCCGTGCGGCCGGAGACCCGGCATACCGCACAAGGCCGCCCGCTGAACTGACCGGACGCCGCGTCACTGCGCGCCGACCGCGGGTAGGGGAGTGGTGAGCGCGCGGCCGGCGCGCACCGCGTGGACGTGGCGGTGCGGCGCCGGCCCCGTCCATCGCCCCGACGCCCGAGCAGGGAGCCCGCCGTGACCTCGACCCGCCGCCTGATCTCACCTCGCCGCTGGACCCCGCCCCCTGCCCCGGCCGACCAGGGCCGCACCCACGCCACCCGCCGGTTCGTGGTGGCCCGTCGCCTGCCGACCGGTGGCCATGGCCCCGAGGACGTCGTCTTCGACCGCCGGGGCGCCCTGCTCACCGGTCTCGGTGACGGCAGCGTGGTGCGCATGAACCCGACCACCGGCGCCCGTACCGTGCTGGCCGGCACCGGGGGCCGGCCACTGGGGCTGGAACCCTGCCCCGACGGCGGCGTCCTGGTCTGCGACCACGACCGGGGACTGCTGCGCGTCGGCGCAGACGGATCGGTCCACACCCTCGTCGACTCCCTCGCGGGCCGCCCGCTCACCTTCGCCGGCAACGTGGTGCGAGGCCCCGACGGGACCATCTGGTTCACCGTCTCCACCCGCCGCTGGGACCTCGACCACTACCTCGGCGACATCCTCGAACACTCCTGCACCGGGATGCTCGTCCGCCGGGACACCGACGGCACCGTCACGGTGCTGCTCGACGACCTCAAGTTCGCGAACGGACTGGTGCTCGTTCCGGACGCCTCACATCTGCTCGTCGCCGAGACCGCCGGATACCGGGTGTGCCGCTACTGGCTCACCGGCCCCCGAGCCGGGACGGTCGAGCCGTTCGCCGAGAACCTGGCCGGCCTGCCCGACAACATGAGCCTCGGCACCGGCGGACTCGTCTGGGTGTCGCTCGCCGCTCCCCGCAACGCCCTGCTGGACAGCCTGCTGCCCCGGCCGGGTCTGTGGCGGACCCTGCTGTGGAACCTGCCGCGGGCCGTGCGCCCCGGGCCCGCGTCCCTCGCGTGGGTCATGGCCTTCGACCTCGACGGCCGGATCGTCCACGACCTGCGGTCGGACGACTGCGCGTACGGCTTCGTGACCAGCGTCGCCGAGCACGACGGCACGGTGGTCGCCGCCAGCCTCCACGAGGACGACATCGTCGTGCTCGCTCCCCTGCCCCCGGCCTCCTGAGACGGGCCGGCGGGGCGTCACACCCCCGCGCGGTGCGACGCCCCGCGATGCTTCACCACTTTGTCTCTGTCGTGGAAAAAGTATCGGGAACTTGCGTCGAACGGGTTACGCCGTTCGACGAAGCCCGCTAACTTCCTTGAAATGAACCGGTCATAGAGCGTCGGCCGGTCTCGACGGCGCGACGGCGCGCGCCTGTGAACAGGCCCATGAACGTCTTGGCAGTCCGCTGAGGCCTGCCGTCATCCCACCCCACATCGGGAGACCTCTGTGCGCACGAGACCGTATGGACACAGACGTGTCCGCCCCTTACTGACCGCCGTGGCCTGCGCCCTCGGCTTCCTCCTTCCGGCGTCCCCCGCGACCGCCGCGCCCGCGGCCCCGGCCGGGCGGGCCGAGGCGCCCGCCGCTCCGGAGTTCCAGCAGGTCACGCTCGCCAAGGGCGTGGCCGAGACCGGCGAACCCATGACCCTGGCCGTACTGCCGGACCGCTCGGTCCTGCACACCTCGCGGGACGGCACCCTCCGGCTGACCAACGCCGCCGGGACCACCAGCGTCGCGGGCAAGCTCGACGTCTACAGCCACGACGAGGAAGGCCTGCAAGGCGTCGCCGTGGACCCCGGCTTCTCGTCCAACCGGTACGTGTACCTCTACTACGCGCCGAAGCTCAGCACGCCCGGCGGTGACGCCCCGGCCGACGGCACCGCCGCCGACTTCGCCCCCTTCGACGGGGTCAACCGGCTGTCCCGGTTCGTCCTGAAGACCGACGGCACCCTGGACCTCGCCAGCGAGAAGAAGATCCTCGACGTGCCCGCCTCACGGGGCACCTGCTGCCACGTCGGCGGCGACATCGACTTCGACGCGGCCGGCAACCTGTACCTGTCCACCGGCGACGACACCAACCCGTTCGCCTCGGACGGCTTCACCCCGATCGACGAGCGCGCGAGCCGCAACCCCGCCTTCGACGCCCAGCGTTCCTCGGGCAACACCAACGACCTGCGCGGCAAGGTCCTGCGGATCAAGGTCAACGCCGACGGGTCGTACTCGATCCCGAGCGGCAACCTCTTCCCGCCGGGCACCGCGAAGACCCGCCCCGAGATCTACGCCATGGGCTTCCGCAACCCGTTCCGGATGAGCGTCGACAAGGCCACGGGCATCGTCTACCTCGGTGACTACGGACCCGACTCCGGTGTCGCGAGCCCCACCCGCGGACCGGCCGGGCAGGTGGAGTTCAACCGGATCACCAAGGCGGGCAACTACGGCTGGCCGTACTGCACGGGCGACAACGACGCCTACGTCGACTACGACTTCGCCACCGGCGCCTCGGGGTCCGCGTTCAGCTGCGCGGCCCCGAAGAACACGTCGCCCCGCAACACCGGCCTGACCGACCTGCCTCCCGCGCAGCCCGCCTGGATCCCGTACGACGGCGGGTCCGTCCCCGAGTTCGGCTCCGGGTCGGAGTCCCCGATGGGCGGCCCGGTCTACCGCTACGACGCCGCCTCGTCCTCCGAGGTGAAGTTCCCGCAGGAGTTCGACGGCGACTTCTTCGCCGGCGAGTTCGGCCGCCGCTGGATCAAGCGGATCGAGTCCGGCGGCGACGGCACGGTGCAGTCCATCAACTCCTTCCCCTGGAGCGGCACCCAGGTGATGGACATGGCCTTCGGCCCGGACGGCGCCCTGTACGTCCTCGACTACGGCACCGGCTACTTCAGCGGCGACGAGAACTCCGCCCTGTACCGCATCGAGCACGTCACCGGCGGTCTCGCGCCGCTCGCGCAGGCCAAGGCCGACGTCACCTCCGGGAAGGCGCCCCTGACCGTCGCGTTCTCCTCGGCCGGCAGCTCCGACCCCGACGGCGGCGCCCTCGGCTACGCGTGGACCTTCGGCGACGGCACCACCTCCACCGCCGCCAACCCCACGCACACCTACACCGCCAACGGCCGGTACACGGCCACCCTGAAGGTCACCGACCCGACCGGCAAGTCCGCGACGGCCTCGGTGCAGATCACCGTCGGCAACACCGCCCCCACCGTCAGGCTCGACCTGCCCGTGGACGGACGGATCTACGACTTCGGCGCCGCCATCCCCTTCAAGGTGACGGTCACCGACCCCGAGGACGGCACGGTCGACTGCTCCAAGGTGAAGGTCACCTTCATCGTCGGACACGACAGCCACGGCCACCCGCAGACCTCCACCACCGGCTGCGAGGGCACCCTCCAGACCCTGGCGGACGGCGAGCACGACCCCAACGCCAACATCTTCGGCGTCATCGACGCCGAGTACACCGACAAGGGCGCGAACGGCCAGCCCGCGCTGACCACGCACGACCAGCACATCACCCAGCCCAGCCACCGGCAGGCCGAGCACTACGGCGGCTCCGCCGGCGTCCAGGTCGTCACCCACACCCCCGCGCACGGCGGCCGGACCGTCGGCCACATCGACAACGGCGACTGGATCTCCTTCACGCCGTACGCCCTCGACAACGCCACCCGGTTCACCGCCCGGGTCTCCTCCGCGGGCGTCGGCGGCACCATCGAGGTACGCGCCGGATCGCCGGCCGGCACCCTGCTCGGCACCGCGACCGTACCGGTGACCGGCGGCTGGGAGACCTTCCAGGACGTGTCGGCCGACCTGGCCAACCAGCCCGGCGGCTCGACGACCCTGCACCTCGTCTTCAAGGGGGGCAGCGGCTCACTGTTCGACGTCGACGAGTTCTCCTTCACCACCTCCGGCGGCGGAACCCGCTCCGGCGAGGTGAAGGGGGTGAACGGCAAGTGTCTGGACGTGGACGGCGGGCAGTCGGCCGACGGGACGAAGGTGCAGGTGTGGACGTGCAACGGGTCGGCCGCGCAGCGGTGGACGGTCGGTGGTGACGGCTCGCTGAAGGCGCTGGGCAAGTGCCTGGATGTCTCCGGCGGGGGCAGTGCGGACGGTACGCGGATCCAGCTGTGGTCGTGCAACGGGACGGGTGCGCAGAAGTGGGCGGCGCAGTCCGACGGTACGGTGCGCAATCCGCAGTCGGGCAAGTGCCTGGACGCGTCGGGCGGTACGTGGAACGACGGGACGGCGGTCCATCTGTGGACCTGCCACACCGGACCCAACCAGAAGTGGACCCTGCCGTAGAAAGGAGGCGACCCTGATGCGTACCACCCGGACCACCCGTACACCCCGTGCGCGCCTCGCACCGCGCACACCCCTGAAAGCGGCCCTCGGCCTGTTCGCCGCCGCCGTGCTCTGCCTGACCCCGCAGGCCGCGGCCCAGCCCGGGACCGGCAGCCCCTCCGGCACCGTCACCGCGGAGCACCGCGCGGCCGCCGACCCGGCGTACAAGATCCTCGTCTTCTCCAAGACGGCGGGCTTCCGGCACTCCTCGATCGACGACGGCATCGCGGCCCTGCGCGGCCTGGGCACGGCCAACAACTTCACCGTCGACGCCACCGAGGACGCGCAGGCCTTCACGACCGGCAACCTCGCCCAGTACAAGGCGGTCGTCTTCCTGTCGACGACGGGCGACGTGCTCAACGCCGCCCAGCAGACGGCCTTCGAGCAGTACATCCAGGGCGGCGGCGGATACGTCGGCATCCACGCCGCCGCCGACACCGAGTACGACTGGCCCTTCTACGAGGGCCTCGCCGGGGCGCTCTTCCACTCGCACCCGGCCATCCAGTCCGCCACCGTCAAGGTGGAGGACCGGGCGCACGACGCCACCGCCCACCTGGGCGGCACCTGGCAGCGCACCGACGAGTGGTACAACTACCGCACCAACCCGCGCACCAGCGCCCACGTACTCGCCTCGCTCGACGAGTCCAGCTACTCGGGCGGGAACATGTCCGGCGACCACCCGATCGCCTGGTGCAAGGACTACCAGGGCGGCCGGGCCTTCTACACCGGCGGCGGCCACACCGACGAGTCGTACACCGAGCCCGCCTTCCGCCGGCACCTCCTCGGCGGCATCCGCTGGGCGGCCGGCATGACCGACGCCGACTGCCGTCCCGAGACCGGCTACACGTCCCTGTTCGACGGCTCCTCCACCACCGGCTGGAAACAGGCCGGTCCCGGCGGGTTCACCCTCGCCGACGGCAGCCTCACCTCCCACGGCGGGCTGGGCTTGCTCTGGTACTCCGCGAAGGAGTTCACCGGGGACTACTCCGTCAAACTCGACTGGAAGGCGGCCGGCGACGACAACTCCGGGGTCTTCCTCGGCTTCCCGGCCTCCGACGACCCGTGGTCCGCGGTGAGCAACGGCTACGAGATCCAGATCGACGCCACCGACGCGGCCGACCGCACCACGGGCGCCGTCTACGGCTTCAAGTCCGCCGACATCACCGCGCGCGACGCCGCGCTGAACCCGCCGGGGGAGTGGAACACCTACGAGCTGCGCGTCACCGGCGAACGCCTGGAGGTCTTCCTCAACGGCCGCAAGATCAACGACTTCACCAACACCGACCCGGCACGCAGCCTCGCACAGGGCCACATCGGCATCCAGAACCACGGCGACGGTGACGAGGTGTCCTTCCGCAGCATCCGCGTCAGACAGGGCGGCGGCGGCCAGGAGCCCGCGCCCCGCACGGGCGAGGTGAAGGGGGTGAACGGCAAGTGTCTGGACGTGGACGGCGGGCAGTCGGCCGACGGGACGAAGGTGCAGGTGTGGACGTGCAACGGGTCGGCCGCGCAGCGGTGGACGGTCGGTGGTGACGGCTCGCTGAAGGCGCTGGGCAAGTGCCTGGACGTCTCCGGCGGGGGCAGTGCGGACGGTACGCGGATCCAGCTGTGGTCGTGCAACGGGACGGGTGCGCAGAAGTGGGCGGCGCAGTCCGACGGTACGGTGCGCAATCCGCAGTCGGGCAAGTGCCTGGACGCGTCGGGCGGTACGTGGAACGACGGGACGGCGGTCCATCTGTGGACCTGCCACACCGGACCCAACCAGAAGTGGACCCTGCCCTGACCTGACGTTCCCCACACGCCCCGTCCCGCCGCGGACGGACAAGGCCCTTGCCCCTCACGGCTGCCGTGAGGGGCAAGGGCCGGCCGTGCTGGGAAAAACGGGGTCTTCCCGAAGAAATGATCTCGGTTGCGGGCGCCGATTGACACAAGTGATCGCAACCACACAGAATCCTTACGGCCTCTGTCACCAACTCATGCACAGTGGTAACCAGTTGACGACCGGTCGGCAGCCCGCCGCCGATCCCGGCTGGGCCACGGTCGAGGATCGCTCTTCATGACTGCGCCCAGTCCGCCGGGTGAACGTTCCGGCCTCCGTACGGTGCTGCCGCCCGCCCTGGCCGCCGCCGTGCCGACCATGACGCTCGTGGCCGGTACCGCGGTGACGATCGTCCCGCCGGACGCGCGCCTGCTGTTCGCCTCCGGCGGGGGGACGCTCGCCGTGCTGCTGGGCGCCGCCGTGGCCGTCGCCGCCCGGTACCGCATCACCAGCCGCGTGCTGCGCGGCAAACTGGACGACGCCGGCGGCGACATCGGGCGGCTGCTCCAGGACAAGACCCGCATGCAGGCGGAGTTCGCCCGCGAACTGGAGCGCCTCGCCCAGGAGGCGGAGCGGGAACGGCACGTCCTGGCCGACGACCTCGAACACCTCCGCGGCGACAACGCCCGCCTGGCCGAGCGGGTCCGCCAGGCGGAGACCGAGCGGGCCACGGCGATCTCCGCCACCGCCAACGCCGCCGCGCGGCTGCAGGCCCTGGCCAACGGCATCCTCGCCGACCTGCGCGCCATGGAGGAGAAGCACAGCGACGAAGAGGTCCTGGACGACCTGCTCCACCTCGACCACCGCACCGCCCAGGCCGGCCGCGTCGCCGACTCCATCGCCGTCCTCTCCGGGGCCCGCTCGGGACGGCGCTGGGCCCGCCCCATCCCCATGGAGTCGATCCTGCGGGGCGCCATGGGCCGGATCGGCGGCTACCGGCGGGTGCGCGTCCACTCCACGAGCGAGACGGCGGTCGCCGGACACGCCGCCGAGGGCGTGATGCACGTCCTGGCCGAACTCCTCGACAACGCCACGAACTTCTCCCCGCCGACGTCCGAGGTCCACGTGTACGTGGAGGAGGTACCGGCCGGTGTGCTCGTCTCCGTGGAGGACAGCGGGCTCGTGATGAGCGATGTCCAGCTGCGGCGGGCCGAACGGGCCGTCTCCGGCGACATCACCGGACTCGGCGGTCTGACCGGCACCCGGCTGGGACTGGCGGTCGTGGGCCGGCTCTCCCGCAAGCATGGTCTGAAGGTGTCCTTCCGGCCGTCGGCCCGCGGCGGCACGGGCGTGCTCGTGCTGCTCCCGCAGGAGATCCTGACCGTCGCCGACACGCGGCCGTCGGCGACGGAGGGCGCGGCCGGGTCCGCGTCGGATACTGCCGCGTCCGCGTCCGAGAGGACCGCGTCGCGCGCGGCCCTGCCCGCGTCGCGGGGCGCCGCGTCGGGCGCGCCCGCCGCCTCCCCGGCTTCCACGGCCTCCGCGGGGCCGGAGCAGGATGCGGCGCCCGGGGGCGTACGTACCACCGGCGGCACGGACGCTTCCGGCGCCGGGGCCACCGCGGCGGACCCCGACCGGTCGGCGGCATCGCACACCACGGCCGGCGGCCTGCCCCGGCGCCGCCGTGGCCACACCCTCGCCGCGGCCGAGCGGTCCCGGACCCAGCTCACCCGGCCGGGGCAGTCGTCCCAGCCGGACCGGACGAGCGCCGCGCCCACCGACATCCGGACCCGGACCGCCAGGTTCACGAGCTTCCGCCAGGCGGTGCGCGGGGAGGCCCCCCGCCCCGGACCCGACGGCGGCCCGAACCCCGCACCGCCCCCGGCGCAAGAGTCCGGCTCCGACACCCCCACCGCATAGACCGGAACGTCCGCCACGGGGCTGATCCCTCACCCGGGACCCGTTCGGACCCACCGACACCCATCAAGACCCTTCAAGTCCCTCAAGACCCATCCGAGACCCCACCGGCGGGCCCGATCACTCCTCGTATCCGGAAGGCAATCCCACCCCATGACCGGCACCACCACCGACGAGAAGCTCTCCTGGCTCATCGAGGGCCTGCTGGAGCGCACCCCCGGCGCACGCCACGCGCTCGTGCTCTCCCGCGACGGCCTGAAGCTGTGCCGCACCTCGGGCCTCTCCACGGATCAGGCCGACCAGCTCGCCGCGATCGCCGCCGGCATCCAGTCGCTGTCCCAAGGGGCCTCCGTGGAGTTCGGCGACGGCACCGGGGGCGTCCGTTCGGCCATGACCGAGTTCTACGGCGGCGTCCTGTTCATCGTCGAGGCCGGTGAGGGAGCGCACCTGGCGGTCGTCACCACCGAGGACGCCGATCCCGGACTGGTCGGCCACCACATGAACGAGCTGGTGGAGCAGCTCGGCGACCACCTGCGCGCCGAGCCGCGGACCTCATGAGCCGCCCCGGCCGGGACGATGCCCCCGACCGGCTCTACACCGTCACCGGTGGCCGGAGCCGGACCGCACCGGACTCCCCGTTCGACCTGGTGACACTGGTCGTGGCCGAGTCCGCCCCGGTGCCGGGCATGCAGTCCGAGCACGCGGCGATCCTCCGGCTCGCCGAGCGCCCCACGGCGGTGGTCGAGCTCGCCGCGGAACTGCGCCTCCCGGTGAGCATCACCAAGATCCTGCTCACCGACCTGCACGACCAGGGCCGCGTCAGCGCCCGCCACCCCCGCACGGCCGCCTCCTCCGGCCTTCCCGACCCCGACATCCTGGAACAGGTGCTCGTTGGACTCCGCAATCTCTGACGCCCGCACTCCGCTGGGTGCCTCCGCCGACAACGGTCTGAAGATCGTGATCGTCGGCGGCTTCGGCGTCGGCAAGACGACCATGGTCCGTTCGGTGAGCGAGATCCGCCCGCTCAACACCGAGGAGACCATGACCCAGGCCGGTGAGGCGGTCGACGACATCCGCGAGGTGCGTGGCAAGACCGCCACCACCGTGGCCTTCGACTTCGGCCGGATCACCCTGGACGCCCGCAACGTGCTGTACCTGTTCGGAGCGCCGGGCCAGGAGCGCTTCTGGTTCCTGTGGGACCGGCTCTTCTCCGGCACGCTGGGCGCGGTCGTCCTCGTCGACACCCGCCGGATCGACGACTCCTGGTACGCCATCGACCGTCTGGAACACCACGGCACCCCGTTCGTCGTGGCGTGCAACGACTTCGGCGGCACCGCGCACCCGCCGGCGGAGGTCCGTGCCGCCCTCGACCTGGACCCGCACGTCCCGCTGCTGTACTGCGACGCCCGCTCGCGGGAGTCCAGCAAGCAGGTGCTGATCTCCCTCGTCGAGCACATCAGCAGCCGGTACGCCGCCCCGCACGCCGAGTCCTTCCAGGAGCTGGTCCCGTGAACACCACCCCCGTCCCCCTGGGCGGGCCCCGGTTCCAGACCGATCCGGCCGGGCTGTACCGGGAGATGCGCCGCGATCACGGCCCGGTCGTGCCGGTGCTGCTCGACGGTGACATCCCGGCCTGGCTCGTCGTCGGCTACCGGGAACTGCACCAGGTCACCGGCGACCCGGTGCTCTTCAGCCGCGACTCCGACCTGTGGAACCAGTGGGAGAACATCCCCGACGACTGGCCGCTGCTGCCCATGATCGGCCGCAAGCAGCCGTCCATCCTCTACACCGTCGGGGAACGGCACCGGCAGCGCGCCGCGATGATCAGCGACGCCCTGGAAGCCGTCGATCCGTTCGAACTGCGCGGCCACTGCGAGCGGTTCGCGGACGAACTGATCGACGCGGTGTGCGCCAAGGGGGAGGCGGACCTGGTCGCCGACTACGCCATGCTGCTGCCGGTACGCGTGCTCGCCCGGCTCTACGGCTTCTCCGAGGAGGAGGGGCCCGCGCTGGTCACCGCGCTGAACGACATGATCGACGGCCGGGAGCGGGCGATCGCGGGCCAGCAGCACCTGGCCGCCTCCATGGCCGCCCTGCTGGCCGCGCGCAAGGCCGCACCCGACCGCGACGTCGTCTCCCGGATGCTCGCCGACAGCAGCGGTTTCACCGAGGAGGAGATCGCCCAGGACCTCATGGTGATGATGGCGGCCGGCCATCAGCCGACCGCCGACTGGATCGGCAACTCCCTGCGGCTGATGCTCACCGACGCCCGGTTCGCCGCGTCGCTGTTCGGCGGCCGCAACAGTGTCGCCGAGGCGATGAGCGAAGTCCTGTGGGAGGACACCCCCACCCAGAACGTGGCCGGCCGCTGGGCGTCCCGCGACACCCGGCTCGGCGGGCGCCCCGTCCGCGCCGGCGACCTGCTGCTGCTCGGACTGCAGGGCGCCAACGACGACCCGCAGGTGCGCACCCACGGTGCCGCGCTCACGGGCGGCAACCACGCCCACTTCTCGTTCGGCCACGGCGAGCACCGGTGCCCCTTCCCCGCCCAGGAGATCGCCGAGGTCATCGCCCGTACCGCCATCGAGGTCGTCCTGGACCGGCTGCCGGACATCGATTTGGCGGTACCCGCCGACGCCCTGACCCGCCGCCCCTCGCCCTGGCTGCGCGGACTCACGGCCCTGCCCGTGCGGTTCACCCCGACCCCTGCCCTTGGAGGCACGCCGTATGACCACCGGCATTGAACAGACACGGATCGCCCTCGACCCCTTCGTCACCGACCTCGACGGCGAGAGCGCGCGGCTGCGCGAGGCGGGCCCGCTCGCCGCGGTCGAGCTGCCCGGGGGCGTGCCGGTGTGGGCCGTCACCCACCACGCCGAGGCCAAGCAGCTGCTGACCGATCCCCGCGTCGTGAAGGACATCAACGTCTGGGGAGCCTGGCAGCGCGGCGAGATCCCCGCCGACTGGCCGCTGATCGGGCTGGTCAACCCCGGCCGGTCGATGCTCACCGTGGACGGCGCCGACCACCGCCGTCTGCGCACCCTGGTCGCCCAGGCACTGACCCCGCGCCGCGTGGAACAGATGCGGGAGCGCATCACCCACCTCACCCGGACCCTGCTGGACCGGCTGCCGGCGGGCGGTGACGTGGTCGACCTCAAGGCCGAGTTCGCGTACCCGCTGCCGATGTACGTGATCGCCGACCTGATGGGCATCGACGAGGCCCGGCTGCCCCGGCTGAAGGTGCTGTTCGAGAAGTTCTTCTCCACGCAGACCCCGCCGCACGAGGTCGTCGCCACCCTCACCGAACTGGCCACGATCATGGCCGAGACGGTCGCCGGCAAACGGGAACGGCCGGGCGACGACCTCACCAGCGCGCTGATCGCCGCGTCCGACGGCGGTGACCGGCTCACCGACGAGGAGATCGTCTCCACCCTGCAGCTGATGGTCGCCGCCGGGCACGAGACGACCATCTCCCTGATCGTGAACGCGGTGGTCAACCTGTCCACCCACCCCGACCAGCGCGCCCTGGTGCTGTCGGGCGCGGCGGACTGGTCCGCGGTGATCGAGGAGACCCTGCGCTACTCGACCCCCACCTCGCACGTCCTCATCCGCTTCGCCACCGAGGACATCCCGGTCGGTGACCGCGTCCTGCCCGCCGGTGACGCGCTCATCGTCTCCTACGGCGCCATCGGCCGTGACGAGCGGGCCCACGGGCCCACCGCCGGACGGTTCGACATCACCCGGACCCCCGCCACCCGGCACATCTCCTTCGGCCACGGCCCCCACGTCTGCCCCGGCGCCGCGCTGTCCCGGCTGGAGGCCGGGGTGGCCCTCCCCGCCCTGTACGAGCGCTTCCCCGCCCTCGACCTCGCCGTCCCCGCTGCCGAACTCAGGAACAAGCCCGTGGTCACCCAGAACGACCTGTACGAACTCCCCGTGCGCCTGACCGGCAAGTAGAACCCGCGGCACCACCGGGGCGCCCTCCCGAGGGAGGGCGCCCCCGCCGGCTCCCTCCACCGCTCGGTCCGGATCCACCGGGCCGGCCGGACCGTCGCGGCTCATCTCGACGCGGTCACGGCCGGGCGGGTGTCCGCAGGGCGAGGAGGGCCACGTCGTCGTCGTTGGCGGCCGGGCGGACTCGGCGCAGCAACTGGTCGGTGAAGGAGGTCAGGGGGCGGTGGGCGAGGGCGGCGGCGTGCCGCCGAAGCCGGTACAGGCCCTCGTCCAGGGTGTGGCCGGGTTCTTCGATCAGCCCGTCGGTGTACAGCACGAGGGTGGATCCGGGCGGCAGCAGGGCCGTCGCGTCGGTGCGCGGTCTGCCGGACCCGGTCCCCAGGAGGATGCCGTGGCCGTCGGTGAGGTAGTGGGCCAGGCCGTCGTGGCTGATGAGCAGGGGAGGGGGATGGCCGGCGTTGGTCCAGGACACCTTCCAGCGGCCCTGGTCCGTCTCCTCGATGCGCGCGAGGATCATGGTGGCCATGGCGACCTCGGTGATGTGCATGACCGCCTCGTCGAGCCGCTCGACGATCCGGCTGGGCGGCTCCCGCAGCGCCCAGGCGTAGGCGCGGAGCATGTTGCGCACCTGGGCCATGCCGGCCGCGGCCTCCAGGTCGTGGCCCACGACGTCCCCGATCGCCAGCGCGGTGGCGCCGTCGGCCAGCGAGAAGGCGTCGTACCAGTCGCCGCCCACCTGGGAGGCGTCGGGCGCGGGCAGGTAGCGGACCGTCATCTGCAGCCCGGGCACGCGCGGCATCTGGGGCAGCAGGTGGTTCTGCATGGTCTCGGCGACCTTGCGCTGACGCTCGTACAGACGCGCGTTGTCCACCGCCAGCCCGGCGCGGCGTGCGATGTCCTCGATCAGGGGCAGGTCGGCGGTCGTGAACTTCTCCTGGTGCCCGGCGCGGCCCAGGGTGAGCGCGCCGAGGACCTCGCGGGTGCTGCGGATGGGGGCGATGGCCGCCGAGTGGATGCCGGTCGCCTCGAACAGACGGCGCTGCTCGACGGCGATCCCGGAGTCCGGCTCCCGCTGGTAGGTCTCCGGCCCCGCGACCGCGGAGGCGACCCCGCGCAGGGCCTTGGACAGCGGCATCGGGGACTCCTCCGGAATCGGCGGCATGGGGCCTTGCAGGTCCTCGCGGTGCACCAGTGTGTCGCCGTCGGAGTGGACGACGAGCGCCCGCCACACCTCGTCGCGCTCGGTGATCAGATCGACGACGACCCAGTCCGCCAGCCGGGGCACCACCAGCGTCACCAGCCGGCGCAGTGCCTCGTCGACGTTCAGGGTGGAGGTGAGCCGCGTGGTGGTCTCGGCCAGCAGCGCGAGCCGTTCCAGCTCCGACAGCGACGCGGCCGCCGCGCCCGGTCTCCGACCGGTTTCCTGCGGGTGGTCGCAGGTGTGGAAGACGACGAGCGTGCCCTTGTCGCCGCCGAGGTCGTACGGGGTGATCAGCCAGGAGACGGGCAGTACGGTGCCGTCTCCGCGCGCGAAGTGGTCCGCCTCACCCTGGGCGGCGCGTCCGGTGTGGAAGGCGTGCCGCATGGAGCACTGGGTCCTCGGCAGCCGCTGACCGTGGGCGTCCCGGTGCAGCAGGTCGTGCGCGTCACGGCCGGCGAGCTCCGCGGCGGGCCGGGCGAGCATCTCCTCGGCGCGGGAGTTGACGGTGATGATACGGCCTTCGGCGTCCACCACGTAGGCGCCGGTTCCGATGGCTTCCAGCGCGCCGGCCAGCGCGGCAGTGGCTGCCGTGCCGGACCTCGGTCCTCTGTGGGGCGTATGCCCAGGCCCTGCCATGTCCTTCCCCTGCTCGTCGGTCGCTGCGGCGCGGGCCGACGGCACGTCCGCCCGGCGGCATCTGCTGTGCCGAGTACCCCGCTGTGCCCTCGAACCGGGTCCGGCGGCGTACTGACCGACACCGTACCCTCGGCGGACCGGCGCAAGCCTGCCGTCAGTCGCCATCACCTCCCGTCGGACTGCCCGTACTGTCCGTGGCCGCCGCGGGCGCCCGCCGGATTGCCCACCTGCCGACCTTGCCCGCCTTGCCGGACCTGTCGTCGGGCCGTGCCGTCCTCCGCCGGACCTCACAGACCGGGACATCCGGGAGTGACTGGTCTACACCCTTGACTGGTACAGACCAACACGGTTGAGTGTGCCTCCACAACCCCCCACCACGGCCGCCCCCACGCCGTGCCCGGTCCACCGGTGCGTGCGCGCTCCGCTGCGTCCTGCCCGGCGTGATGGCCGTGACCCGTAAAGGAGTTGATCCCGTGTCGAGACGTCGTGTCTCCTCCCTCCTGGCCGTCCTCGCCCTCGCCGGCACCGCACCCGTGCTGCTCCCGGCCACGAACGCCGCCGCCGCGGCGTGCTCCAGCTACCCCAACTGGGTGGCCGGCAAGGCGTACAACGCCGGTGACATCGTCCGCTACACCGACGGCAAGGCGTACATCGCCGAGCACGCCAACCCGGGTTACGACCCGGTCATCAGCACCTGGTACTGGGAGCCGTACGCCTGCGACAGCGGGCCGGGCACGCCCGACGCGCGCTTCGTCGTGACGGAGGCGCAGTTCAACCAGATGTTCCCCAACAGGAACCCCTTCTACAGCTACAGCGGCCTCACGGCGGCCCTGAGCGCCTACCCCGGCTTCGCCAACACCGGCAGCGACACGGTGAAGAAGCAGGAGGCCGCCGCCTTCCTCGCCAACGTCAGCCACGAGACCGGCGGCCTGGTCCACGTCGTGGAGCAGAACACCGCCAACTACCCGCACTACTGCGACTGGAGCCAGCCCTACGGCTGTCCGGCCGGCCAGGCCGCCTACTACGGACGCGGCCCGATCCAGCTGAGCTGGAACTTCAACTACAAGGCGGCGGGCGACGCGCTCGGCATCGACCTGCTCAACAACCCCTGGCTGGTGCAGAACGACTCGGCCGTCGCCTGGAAGACGGCCCTGTGGTACTGGAACACCCAGAGCGGGCCCGGCAGCATGACCCCGCACAACGCCATGGTGAACGGCGCCGGCTTCGGCCAGACCATCCGCAGCATCAACGGCTCCCTGGAGTGCGACGGGAAGAATCCGGCGCAGGTGCAGAGCCGCGTGAACAACTACCAGCGGTTCACGCAGATCCTGGGGGTCAGCCCCGGCGGCAACCTGTACTGCTGACGGCGGGTCACAGGGGGCGGGGTGCTGGGTGTCATGCCCCTGACGGCATGGCCCATGAGTGACCTCATGCGCCGGCCCGCCCCCGCACTCCGCCTCCGCGAACTCCGCCCGCCACGATCGCCACGACCGCGACGCCCGCCGTCGCGGTCGTGGCCGCTTGTCCGGCTGCCGCCGACGCGGTGCGCGTCCTGCGGGCCGCGCGCGGCGAAGCTTGTTTCGTAATTACGTAATAACGTAATCTTCGGTTCATGGCTGAGGACTCCCTGTCCGAGCGGCTTGCCGCGCTCGAGGAACGCGTCGCGCGGCTGGAAGCGGCACCGCAGACACGGCAGACATCTTCCGACGAGGTGTTCTGGGCCCTCGAAGGCCTGCGCGAACGGCTGACCGGGGACGGGCAGGTGCTGTTCACGGGCGCCGTGGACCTGCCCACGGGGGAGCACTACGAGTGGCAGCAGGCCGCGGAGACCAGCGGTCTGCTCGACGCGGACTGGTCGGACCACGCCGTGCCCTACGCCGCGCTCGGGCACCCGGTGCGGCTCACCCTGCTGCGGGCGGTGCTGCGCGGCACCCGCTCCGCGGCCGGCCTGCAGGAGACCGCCGGGCTGAACACCACCGGGCAGCTCTACCACCACCTCAGGCAACTCACCGCCGCCGGCTGGCTGGAGGCCGGGGGGCGTGGCCACTACCAGGTGCCCGCGGGCAGGGTCGTGCCGCTCCTCGTGCTGCTGTCCGCGGTGGCCCCCACGCCGACCGACGACTCGAGGGATGACCAGTGAACCGACGCAGACTGATGGGCACGGTGGCGGCCGCGGCCGGTACGGCACTGATACCGGGCAGGGCCACGGCAGCCGGGGACGGCATGGCGGCGCGGGTGCGCCCCTATCTCGACCGGGCCCTGGCCGCCGGAGCGCCCAGCGCCGTGTTCGGTGTCATCCGCGACGGCCGGCGGTATGTGGCCGGCGCCGCCAAGGACGGCCCCGCCCCCGACGGCCGCACCGTCTTCCAACTCGGCTCGATCGGCAAGACGTTCACCGCCACCGCGCTCGCGCGTGCCGTCGGGGCCGGCAGGGTACGCCTGGACACGCCCCTCACCCTGCCGCCCGGGTTCACCGTCCCGCGCGGGAAGACCCGGCACATCACCCTGCGCGACCTGGCGACCCACTCCTCCGGCCTGCCCCGCCTCCCGGCCAACCTCCTGGACGACGCGGACCCGTACAACCCGTACGCGCACTACACGCTGAGGGACCTGGCCGCCGGGCTGCCCCGGACCGCCCTGGTGACTGAGCCGGGAAGCGCGTACGCCTACTCCAACCTCGGCTTCGGACTGCTCGGCCAGGCCCTCGCCTTCGACGGCGTCGACGTGATGCTGCGGCGCCGGGTGACCGCACCGCTGCGCCTGCCGGACACCACCACGACCCTGCGGCCGGACATGGCCTCCCGCAAGGCCGTCGGCCACATGGAGGGGGAAGCCGTACCCGACTGGCGTGACCGAGTCCTCAGCGGCGCGGGCACCTCGATGTACAGCACCGCCGACGACATGCTCCGCTACCTGAGTGCCCAGCTGCGCCCGGAGCGCTCACCCCTGCGGGAAGCGATCGAGCTGACGCAGCGGCACCACTTCACCGACCCGGGCACAGGGCTGCGGCTCGGACTCGGCTGGCACTTCGGCACCCTGGCCGACGGCCGGACCGTGACCTGGCACAACGGCGGCACCTACGGCTTCAGCACCTGCGCGGTGTTCCACCGGAAGAGCGGGACGGCGGCGCTGATGATGGTGAACACCTTCAGCGGCGACGGCGCGACCTCGTTCGACGCGCTGGCCTTCGACCTGCTGGCCGAACTCGCCGGTTCCTGAACAACGAGGCTTCAGGCCGTCCACACCGTGCCGCGGGCCTCGTACTCGAGCATCTGCTCCAGTCCCACCGCGGCGTCCGCGCCGAGTTCGCGGCGTACCAGCCACAGGGCGAGATCCAGCCCGGAGGTCACCCCTCCCGCGGTGACCAGGTCACCGTCGTCGACCACGCGGGCGTTCTTCAGCACGCCGCCCTGCTGCTCCAGGTCGGCCCGCGCCCGGTGATGGGTGGTGCACGGGCGGCCCCGGGTCAGCCCGGCCGCGGACAGCAGCATCACACCCGTGCACAGGGCGCTGACGGTCAGGCCTGGCCGGGTCGCGGCGGCCAGGGCCCGGGGCAGGGCGCCGCGCCTGATCTCCGCCCACACGCCCGGATCCTCGCGGCGCGCGTAGCCGCCGCCGGGGACGACGAGGAGGTCCGCCTCGCCGGGGGCCCATCCGTGGTCGACGCGCAGCCGCGTGCCGTAGGCGGCCTGGACGGTACGCGGACCGTCGAGCGTCACATAGCGGACCTCCACCTCCCGGTCGGCGAAGTAGCCGGAGGCGGAGAACACCTCGTACGGGGCACAGAAGTCGAGTTCCTCCACGCCGTCGAACATGACGACGTGCACGCGTAACGGACGGCCGCGCCGGGGAGCGGCGGCGGGCGCGGCAGCGGCCCGGGTGGCGGCGCCGGCCGTCAGCGTACCGGCGCCGAGGGCGGTGCCGGCGTGCAGGAGAGTACGGCGGTTCATGTCGGTCGGTACTCCGTTTCTCGATCGGTCGATCGATCGATCGGTCGGTCAGTCGGGTGCGGGGCGGGGGAGCGGCAGTGGCCGTCCGCCGCGCAGCGCCCGGCGGGAGGGAAGTTCAGTGAGGGCCGGGTTGGAGGTCAGTTGCCCCAGCGCGCGGCCTCGGCCATCGTCTCCATCCGCGTTCGGTGCGGCGGCGTGGACCGCTCCCGCATCAGTTCCGCGGCGATGGAGAAGAGCGGCGCTTTCTCCGGGCGGTGCCGTGCCTGCGCGACGATCTCGTCGGTGAGGGTGGTGGCCATGGACAGCCGCGGATAGGCGGCGTGGATCGCGGCCCCCGTGGCGTCGTCGACGCAGTCCGTGTCCCAGCCGAAATCCATGCCGGTCCCCTGGTGCACCAGGGCGCACAGGATGCCGCGGCGCTCGGCGATGCCCGGCGACGTGTGCAGCGCGATGGCCTCCCACACGGCGTCGACGCCGGCGGCGGGCAGGCCCTGCGCGGTGAGGAACTCCGCGGCCGTGTCGGCGCCGTCGACCTCGAACCGCTGGTGGCGGTCGCCCGCCCGCGTCAGGCCGATGTCGTGCAGGACGCAGGCCAGGAACAGCAGCTCCGGATCGTAGTCACGCCCCGGCTCGGCCCCCTGGTGGTCGGCGCGCAGACGGGCGAACAGCGCGCTGCGGACGCTGTGGTTGGCGGTCGCGGTGGACTCCGTCTCACGCACCAGGTCCAGCGCGCGGCGGGCGAGGGGAGTGTCGGGCAGCGGCGGAAGCCCGGCGGTCGTCGTCACATCGGTCATGGGATCGATGATCGGCTGCGGCAACCGGCCACGACAGTGGCAGACTTGCCTCCATGCGTGAGGAAACGGCCACCTCCCGTGCGCCGCAGCGGGTGGCGGTACTGGTTCTGGACGGCGTGCTCCCCCTCGACCTGGGCATCCCGGCCCAGGTCTTCATCGGCGTGCCCGGCGACCCGTACGAGCTGACCCTGTGCGGCCGGAGCGCGGGGCCGGTCCCGACGGCGGCCGGGTTCGCCGTGACGGTGCGGGCCGGGCTGGAGGTGCTGCGCGACGCGGACACCGTGGTGGTGCCGGGGTACGCGCCGCACCTGCGCGAGCTTCCGGCGGACGTGCTCGCCGCGCTGGCCGCGGCGCACGCCGGCGGGCAGCGGCTGGTGTCCATCTGCACGGGGGCGTTCGCGCTGGCGGCAGCCGGCGTCCTGGACGGCCGCAAGGTCACCACCCACTGGAAGCACGCCGGTGAACTGGCGGCGCGGTACCCGAAGGTGTCGGTGGACCCTCGCGTGCTCTACGTCGACGAGGGACAGGTGCTGACCTCGGCGGGAGTCGCCGCCGGCATCGACCTGTGCCTGCACCTGGTACGGCGCGACCTCGGCTCCCGGACGGCGAACGAGGTGGCGCGGACCCTGGTCTCCGCTCCCCACCGCGACGGCGGGCAGGCCCAGTACATCAAACGGCCCCTGGCCCCCGATCCGTACGGCGTCACCCTCGCGCCCACCCGTGCGTGGGCGATGTCCCGCCTGCACGAACCCCTGACGGTCACCCGGCTCGCCGCGCACGCCCACATGGCACCGCGGACCTTCGCCCGGCGCTTCGTCGCCGAGACCGGCACGACGCCCCTGCGGTGGCTGCTCGCCGCCCGGCTCGACCGCGCCCGGGAGCTGCTGGAGAGCACGGAACTCACCGTCGACCACATCGCCGACCGGTGCGGTCTGGGCAGCTCCGCGAACCTCCGGCTGCACTTCCGGCGCACCCTCGGCACGACCCCCACCGCCTACCGCGCGGCCTTCGCCCCGACGTCCCGGCCGCACTCGGCCCAGGTCTGAACCGGGACCGGGGCGCCCGTGTGCGCCCGCGCACGGAGCGTCATGCGTGACTCCCGCGTCACGGGGGATACGAGTCGACATGTCGACGGTGAGAGAACAGCAGCCCGCGGCCCCCTCGGGCGGCCCGGCGCTCAAGAAGGCCCTGACCACCCCACTGCTGTACTTCTTCATCCTCGGGGACGTCCTGGGCGCCGGGGTGTACGTGCTGGTGGGGCAGGTCGCCGGGGAGGCGGGCGGAGCCGTGTGGGTGCCGCTGGCCGTCGCCCTGCTGCTGGCCCTGCTGACCGCGGCCTCCTACGCCGAGCTGGCCACGAAGTACCCGCGGGCCGGCGGCGCCGCCCACTACGCGACGCGGGCGTTCGGCCCGTTCGCGGGCTTCCTCGCGGGGTTCTGCATGCTCGCCGCCGGGATCGTCTCCGTCGCCGCCCTGGCGCGCGGCTTCGGCGGCGACTACCTCTCGGCCTTCGTGACCCTGCCCGTCGGCCTGGTCGCCGTGGTGTTCCTCGCCCTGCTGGCCCTGCTCAACGCGCGCGGCATCAAGGAGTCGATGCGCGCGAACGTCGTCGCCACCGTCATCGAGGTCGGCGGGCTGCTCATCGTCGTCGCCCTCGGCGCGTGGCTGCTGC
Organism: Streptomyces sp. JB150; assembly: GCF_011193355.1. Taxonomy (GTDB): domain Bacteria; phylum Actinomycetota; class Actinomycetes; order Streptomycetales; family Streptomycetaceae; genus Streptomyces. The sequence goes on along the minus strand of NZ_CP049780.1, from coordinate 136,025 downwards.
TGCGCGGCGACGCGGACCCCGGGCGGCTCACCCGCCTCGGCACCCCGGAGAAGGGCGCGGCCGCCGCCGTGCTCAGCGGCTCCGTCCTCGCGTACTACTCCTTCGTCGGATTCGAGACGTCCGTGAACGTCGCCGAGGAGACCCGCGACCCCCGCCGCTCCTACCCGCGCGCCCTGTTCGGCGCGCTGGCCACCGCCGGGGCCGTCTACGTGCTGGTGGGCATCGCCGCCTCGGCGGCCGTGCCGACGGACCGGCTCGCCGCCTCCAGCGGCCCGCTCCTGGAGGTCGTCAAGGCAGCGGGCGGAGTGCCCCTGCTGCTCTTCAGCGCCATCGCGCTCGTCGCCGTCGCCAACGGCGCCCTGCTCACCGGCATCATGGCGTCCCGCCTCGCCTTCGGCATGGCCCGCGACGGACTGCTGCCCGCGCCCCTGGCCAGGGTGCTGCCCGGCCGCCGCACGCCCTGGGCCGCCATCGCCGCCACCACCGTGCCGGCCATGGCCCTCGCGCTGACCGGCAGCGTCGCCGTCCTGGCGTCGACCCTGGTCCTCCTGCTGCTGGTGGTCTTCCTCATCGTCAACACCGCCGTGCTGGTCCTGCGCCGCGACCCCGGCACGGAACCGCACTTCCGCGCCCCGGCCGTACTGCCCGTGCTCGGCGCGGCCTCCTGCGTCCTGCTCGCCACCCAGATCGAGGGCCGGGTGTGGCTGCGGGGCCTGATCGTCCTCGCCGTCGGCGCGCTGCTCGGCGCGGTGGCGGCGCTGCGGCGCAACCGCGACCGGCACCGGCCCGAGCCGGTACGGCCGTGACGGGACGGCGGGGCGGCGGGCCCTCGGCGCGGTAGCGCGGACGGCCTCACGCTCCCGGCCTCCCGGATCACCGAGCGATTCGGCCGCTCCCCGCGGTGGCCCGCACGGGTCGGCCGCCCTCCGCCGTGGCCGGTGGTCCCACCAGCTCCCGGGTGAGTGCGGCGGGGCCGGGGCCGGTGAAGTCGCGGGCGCCGTGCAGCCAGGCGACCTTCGCGTACAGGTCCTCTTCCGACAGGGACCGCAGCAGCGCGTCGCGGGACCGGGCCAGGGCGCCGCTCGGGTGGTACAGCCGGTCGCCCATCTCCCGCGCCAGGAGCTGGGTGCTGCCCGCCCGGCTCCAGCGGGCGTCCCGGTAGGCCGCGAGGAGTCCGGGCACCGCGCCGGGACCGGCCGAGTCGAGCAGGCCGCCGAGGACCACCGCGTCCTCCAGGGCCTGGCAGGCGCCCTGAGCGGCGTACTGCAGCATGGGGTGGGCGGCGTCGCCCAGCAGGGCGACCCGGCCGTCGGTCCACGTGGCGACCGGGTCACGGTCGCACAGCACCCACTCCCGCCACGCGTCGGCCAGGGCCGCCACGTTCCGCGCGAGCGGGTGCAGTCCGTCGAGGCGGTCCAGGACGTGCTCGCGCGGGACCGGCCGGCCGCTGACCAGCTCCCGGGCGCCGTCGTCCACGGTCAGCGCCACGTTGAGGTGCCGGCCGCCGTCGATCAGATAGTGGACGAGATGGCGTCCCGTCCCCGCCCACAGGGTCACCGTGTTCCACCGCAGGTGCTCGGGGACCCGCGCGACGGGGACCAGGGCCCGGTGGATGGTGTGTCCGGAGGGCTTCGGCGGGCCGTCGCCCACCAGCCGTGCCCGGACGGCCGACCACAGCCCGTCGGCCCCGACGAGGAGGTCCCCGCGGAAGGCACGGCCGTCCGCGGTACGGACCGTGACGTCCCCCGGCCCCTGGGTGTAGTCGGCCACGGACGCGCCGGTCACCAGCGTCACCGCGGGCGCCGCCCGGCAGGCGGCGAGCAGCGGGCCGTACAGATCGCGTCGCCCCACCACCGCGTAACCGCCGCGGAACCGGCGCCGGTACTCACCGCTCAGCGGGAGACCGGCCAGGAGTTCCCCGGTCGCGCCGTCCACCAGCCGCAGCGCCTCGACGTGCACCCCGCGGGCCCGGACCGCGGGCCCGACACCGAGCCGGTCCAGGGCGAGGAACCCGTTCGGCGCGATCTGGATGCCCGCGCCGATCTCGGTGAGTTCCCGCCGCCGCTCCAGGACGGTGACCCGGTGTCCGCCCCGGGCCAGGGCGAGCGCGCACGCGAGACCACCGATGCCGCCGCCCGCGACGAGCGCGTGAACCATGGCGTGTCCTTTCCTGCCGGGGTGCGGGTGGGTGGTGGGTAGGGGCGCCGGTGCCGCTCGGGTCACGGGGGCAGCAGCCCGGCGAGGACGGAGGTGAGGACGCGGGGCCCGTCCCGGGTCAGGACGGATTCGGGGTGGAACTGGAGCGAGGCGAAACGGGCGCCCTGCAGGGCGTGCACCTCGCCGCTGGCGGGATCACGCGCGACCCGGACGGGCCCGAGGCGGGGATGGTGCAGCAGGTCCCGCTCGCAGCGGGCCTCGAACGTGTTGTAGAACCCGACGTGCTCGCGCCGGCCGAACAGGCTGATCTCCCGACGGGTGCCCTGGTTCGGCACATCGCGGCGCACCAGGTCCAGACCCAGGCGGATGCTCAGCAACTGGTGACTGAGGCATACGGCGAGGAAGGGCCGGTCGTGGGCCACGAGCCGGTCCAGGAGGGCCCGGAGCCGGGCGATCTTCGGGTCCGTGAGCCGGCGCGGGTCCCCGGGGCCGGGACCCGGCACCACGAGATCCCAGCCGTCGAGACCCCACGCGTCGAGCCCCGGACCGGGACGCCCGCCGCCGGGCTGCCCGGCGGACTGCGCCCGGCCGCCGTCCGGCTCACCCAGCTCGTCCCAGCGGCGGATCGTCACCTCGGCGCCCAGCGCGCCCAGCTGGTGGCCCAGCATGGCGGTGAAGGTGTCCTCGCCGTCCACCAGCAGGATCCGCGGAGCGGCCCGGCCGGGGCGGGCGGGCGTGCCCCGCCGTTCGGGCTCGGCGAGCCAGAACCCGGCGAGGGCGTCGTTGCGGGCGGCCAGCGCGGCCCGTACGTCGGGGTGTCCGGCGAACCGGCCCGGCGCGCCCCCGCCGAGCGCCGCGAGCAGCCCGGCCGCCTTGGCGCGGGTCTCGCGCGCCTCCGTGTCCGGGTCCGAGTGCCGGACCAGGGTGGCGCCGACACCGATGCTCAGCCGCGCCTCCTCCGGGGTGGCACCCGACCCGCCGCGGATGTCGGCCGTACGGATCAGGATGGCCGAGTCCAGGCTGTGCCGGCCGGACGGCTCCCGGCCGATCAGCGCCAGCACTCCGCTGTAGTAGCCCCGGCCGGCGCTCTCGTGACGGACGATCACCTCCGCCGCGCTCTCCACCGGTGACCCCGTGACGGTCGGCGCGAACAGCGTCTCGCGCAGGACCTCGCGCACGTCGAGGTCGCAACGGCCGCGGATCAGGTACTCCGTGTGCGAGAGGCGGGCCATCTCCTTCAGGTACGGGCCCAGCAGCTGCCCGCCGTCCGGGCAGATCCGCGCCATGGTCTTCAGCTCCTCGTCCACGACCATGGCGAGTTCGTCCGTCTCCTTGCGGTCCGCCAGGAACGACAGCACCCCGTCGAGGGTGGGGCCGCCGACCGGATGGCAGTACGTCCCGCTGACCGGGTTCATGACGGCGGTGCCGTCCTCGACGCTGATGTGCCGCTCGGGTGTCGCGCCGATCAGCCAGCGGCCCGGCGTGTGCACGAGGAAGGTCCAGTAGGCGCCGTTCTCGCGCCGCAGCAGCCGGTGGAAGAAGGACAGGGCGCCCGCCCGGGTGAAGTCCGGCAGCCGGCTGGTGAACGTGCGCCTGACGACGAAGTTCGCACCCGCCCCCCGCCCGATCTCCTCGGCCACCACCCGGCGCACCGCCTGCGCGTACTCCCGGTCGGGCGGATCGAAGTCGCGCTGGTCCGACTTGACCGGCTCGTCGGGGAGGCGCCGCAGGGCCTCCGCGACGGGCAGCTCCTGCCGCTCGGCGACCGGCATCCCGATCAGCGCCTCGCCGTCGTCGCGCACGGCGTGGCCGCGCTCGGCCAGTTGCCGGTACGGCACGACGACGAGCACCTCCCCGGGGCCGCCCCCGGCACCCTCCGGGTCCTGGGGCAGCGGCAGATCGCCGAGGCGCGCGTACGGGGCCGCCGACCCGAGCAGCACCTCCACCGTGCCCGGCGCGCTCTGCGGCCGGTGCAGCAGGGCGAACGCGGGGGCGGAACCGTCCAGGACGCGGGCCAGCGCGTCCGGCGCGCCCCCGCGGCGCGGCCCCGCGTCCGGGCGGCGCGCGCTCACCGCAGCGCCTCCGCCACGGACACGGCCGCCGGCCGCTGGCCATCGTGCACTGCGGCTGTCTCGGTGGCGGACACGGCCGCCGGGCCGCGACCGCCGTGACCTGCGGCCGCCTCCGCCGCGGACTCCGCCACCGCGCCGCTACCGCCGCGGCCCGCGGCCGCCAGCGTCTCGCACACCGTGTCCGTGGTGACGACCGCGGCACAGCGGGCCGCGGCGTAGGCCAGCGCCCCCCGGTGGTGGGCGGCGGAGAAGTCGGCCACGGCGTCGGCCACGAGGAAGGGCCGGATGTCGTGGCTGAAGGCGTCCACCGCCGTCGCGAGGACGCCGACATGGGCGTACACCCCGCAGACGACGAGCTGGTCACGGCCGGCCGCGCGCATCCGGTCCAGCAGATCGGTGCGGTGGAACGCGCTGTAGCGCCACTTGACCAGCTGCCAGTCGTCCGGCCCGGGCGCCAGGGGAGCGACGATCCGGCGGTGCTCGGGGCGGGTGCGCATGCCCGGCCCCCAGAAGTCGGCGAGCAGCCCCCGCTCCGCCGGGGACATCCCGCCGGGCTGCGCGGTGTACGCCACGGGGACACCCAGGGCGGCGCACTGCCGGCGGAGCCGGGCCGCGTTGCGGACCAGGCCGGTCACGGGATCGGTGCCGGGCGGGAACGCGGCGAGGAAGAACTCCTGCATGTCGTGGACGAGGAGCACGGCGCGTGCCGGGTCGACCCGCCAGTCGACGACGGGGGCCGGCAGCTCGCCGGGCTCGGGGAGCCGGTGCGGTGCAATGGGAGGTATACCGGCCATGCCGGAACGGTCCTTTCGTGCGAGCGGGCTCGGCGGGCGGCCGGCGCGCGCGGCGTGGGGATCAGACGCCGAGGGTGGCGCCGCCGTCGACGGTGAGGTTGTGCAGCGTGATGTGCCCCGCTTCCTCGGACAGCAGGAACCGGACGGCCAGGGCGACGTCCGCCGGCTGCGCGACCTTGCCCAGCGGGATGCCGACCCGGTAGGCGCCGGGGTCACCGGCCACCGAGGCGTCCGCCGCCGCGCCGGCGGGGTGCATGCCGTGCAGCATCGGCGTGTCCGTGGAGCCGGGCGCGACCACGTTGCAGCGGACGCCGTACGGGGCGACCTCCAGCCCGAGGCACTTGGTGAAGGCGACCGCCGCGGCCTTGGAGGCGGCGTAGGCGGCCATCCCCGCGCGGGCGGTGCCGGCGGCGTTGGAGGCAACGGTGACCAGGGCACCCCGGCGGCGCGTCACCATCCGGTCGACGACCGTGCGGGACACGTGGAACACGCCCGTGGCGTTGACGGCGAGCGTGTCCGACCAGTCCCCGACGGACAGCGACAGGGCCTGCGCGATCCTGAGCACGCCCGCCGCGTTCACCACCCGCTCGATCGGGCCCTCGCTCTCCTCCACCGCGTCGACCAGGGCGGTCACCTCGGCGGCGCGGGTGACGTCGGCGTGCCGTCCGTGGACGGCGAGTCCGTCGGCCCGCAGGGAGGCGACGAGGCCGGCGAGCCGGGCCCGGTCGGCGTCCACGGCCACGACCGTGTCCCCGCACTCGGCGAGCAGCCGGGTGACGGCGGCGCCGATCCCGCCGGCCGCGCCCGTCACCAGGGCGACCCCGGCGCTCATCGGACCCGCTCCGCACGCCGGGCGGCCAGCCGGGCCGCGGCGGCCACCGGGGTGAGCACGGCCCGCACCGCGCGGGCGAGGGTGGGGGCGACCGTGCGAATACGGCGGATGGCGACCGGGGGACCGCCGGGTTGCAGGACACGCCGGACGGACTCCGCCGCGGCCAGACCCGACCGCACCGCGCTCTCCATGCCGGCCACACCCGGCGGGGCGGCACAGAAGTCCCCGGCGATGTGCAGGTTGGCGAGCGCGGTCCCGGCGTGCGGGCGCAGCCGGTGGTGGCCGGGTCCGGGGGCGTAGAACGGGGCGGTGGTGTGGCGCTGGAGGCAGACGTGCTCGATGTCCTCGGGGGTGAGCGCCGGGAGGTAGTCGCGCAGTTCCTCGACGAGGACCTCGACGGCCTTCTCGTCGGACAGATGGGCCAGTCGGGAGACCCGGCCGACCACGCAGTCGAGGACGGACGAGCGGCCCTCGTCCCAGGCCCGGCCGACGTCGACGAGGGTGATGGCGTGCGGCGAGCCGACCAGCCGCATGTGCTCCTCGGGCAGACCGGGAAGCCGGCGCCGCAGCCACAGGTGCAGGGCGCCCAGGGGGCGGGACGTGAGACCGAGCACCCCGTCGGCGGGACGCAGCGCCGCGGTGACGGCCGGTCCGAGGGCGGCGAGACGGCCGTGCGGGACGGCCAGGACCACATGGCCGGCGACCTCCTCGTGGACGGTGACGCGCTCGCCGTCGCCGCGCGTGCGGCGCAGCGTCAGACCGGTCAGCCGGTCGCCGGTCACGGTGACGTCCACCAGCTCGGTGCCGGTGCCGATCTCCACCCCGGCCGCCTCCAGCCGGTGGCGGAACGGCCCGATGAACCAGGTGTGCAGGTCACCGCGGGGCATCCGGACCCGGCCCGGATGCCGGGCGAACGCGGCGACACTGCCGCGGAACCCGGCCGCGGAGACGGCGGTGCTCTCCGCCGCGCTCGACGCCACGAACAGGTGCTCGATGTCGGCGGTCGCGGCCCGGGTGAGGTACCACCGGTCGCCGAGGAAGTCGTGCAGTGACCGGTCCTCGTGGCCGAACCGCTGCGCGAGCAGGTCCACCACGCCGTACAGCAGGAGCAGCCGGTCGGCGAGGGACGGCCCGGCCGGGCGCACCCGGGTGCCGTCGGCACTGGGCAGCAGCTGGGTGAACTCGCGTGTCTCGCGCAGGTTTCCGGCGATCCCCAGCTCGTCCACGAGCCGCAGCGTGTTGCGGTACCAGGCGGGGAAGATGTGTACGCCGTGGTCCTCGAGGCGGCCGTCGACGACCCGGGCGCCGGCCATGCCTCCGAGTTCCTCCGCCGCCTCCAGCAGCCGCACCCGCATGCCGCGGGAGCGCAGGGTCCAGGCGGTGGTCATGCCGGCCAGGCCGCCGCCGATCACGGTCACGTCGTTCATCGCGCACCCGTCCCTTCGGCGTCGTCATGGGCGTCGTCATGGGCGGCGGTGCCAAAGCCGGTTGCGCCTGCGGCGCGGGCCGTCCACGCGGCCATGGCCATGGCGGGGTAGATCAGCCGGAGCAGGCTGTCGCGCCAGTACAGGCCGTCGTGATGGACCACCCAGGTGTGCTGCGGCTCGTCCCAGTCGCCGTCCTCGCGCTGGGTACGGACCAGATACTCCAGCCCGCGCCGGACCGCCGGGGCGTCGGTGTGCCCGGCCGCGACCAGCGCGAGCAGCGCCCACCCGGTCTGCGAGGGGGTGCTCTCGCCGCGCCCGACCCAGTCGGGGTCGCTCAGGGCGCGGATGTCCTCGCCCCAGCCGCCGTCGGGCTGCTGGTGGGCGGTGATCCAGTCGCAGGCCCGGACCACCGCGGGGTCGGAGCCGGGGACGCCGCAGGCGGTGAGTCCGGTGACGGCGGCGCTGGTTCCGTGCAGGTGGTAGCAGGCCCACCAGCCGGGCCAGGACCCGTCGGCCCGCTGGGTGCGGCGCAGCCAGGCGATGCCCCGGCGGGCGGCGGGCGTGTCCGCCCGCCCGTCGAGCCCGAGCGCTTCCAGGACGTGCCCGGTGATGTCGGCGGAGGGCGCCTCCAGGAAGCCGATACGGGCCAGGGCGTCACGGCCGGGCAGGTTCCAGCGCAGCGGCTCGAAGGCGGCCCAGCCGCCGTCCGCGCACTGCTGGGACTCCATCCAGCGCACGGCCTTGGCGATGGCCTGGTCCACGGTGGGGTCGGCGCCGCGCGGATGGAGCCGGCGCAGCGCGGCGACGGCCCAGGAGGTGTCGTCGCAGTCGGGGTTGGCGTTGTTGGTGAACTCGTACGGCCAGCCGCCCGGTTCGGGGTTCTCGGTGAGCACCGCCCAGTCGCCCGGCTCGGTGACCTGGTGGTCCAGCAGCCAGCGGACGGCCGGCCCGGTGGCGGACTCCGCGGCGGGCCCGCCCGCCATGACGGTGGCCGTCAGGGCCAGCGCGGTGTCCATGACCACGGAGGTCCACATCTCGATGCGGCGGTGCCCGCGCGCGTCCCGCTCCACCACGTACCGGTCCAGGCCGGCCAGCGCCGCCCGCACGACGGGGTGGTCGCGGCCCAGTCCGATGGCGTCGAGGCCCATGACCACGTTGGCGGTCTGCGGCCAGTTGCCGCCCCAGCTGCCGTCCGTCTCCTGGGTGCGCTCCAGCCAGCTCGCGGCCTTGTCCAGGGCGCGGCGGCGCAGGAACCCGACCGGGTGGCGACCGTACCAGTGGCTGAGCGTGGTCGCGGCGCGGACCGCGCGGGAGCGGGGGAGCCGGCGGCGGGTCCGCGGGTCGGCGAACAGCTCCCGGATGTCGAAACCGGCCGGGACCACGGGACGCGTCGCCATGAAGAGGCTGTTGGCGACCACGATGCCGCGCGCGGCGGCGCCGAACTGGAAGATGTTGCCGGGGAAACGGCTGGGCAGCAGCACGATCTCGGCCGGGACGAGCGGGATGTCCCGCCACGGCCACAGCCCGATGACGGCCAGCCAGGCCAGCATGAGCAGGTTGTCGACGGACTCGACGCCGCCGAGCCGCCGGACGGCCGCGGCGGCGGCGAGCAGTTCGGGTTCGTCCTTGTCGTGTCCGGCCAGGCGCAGGGCGACGTAACAGAAGACGGAGAGCAGCAGTTCGTCGGGCCCGCCGTGGTACGAGGCCCAGCCGCCGGCCGGGGACTGCTCGGCGAGGATGGTCCGGGCCGCCTCGGCCCGCCGGCCGTCGTCGGGCAGCCGCAGGAAGTGGTGCAGGATGACCTCGCCGGACTCGCCGATCAGGCTGGTCTCGAATTCCCCCTTCCAGTGACCGGAGGGGTCCTGGCGGTCGCGCAGCGCGGCGGCGGCCAGGGCCAGGGAGCGCGTGACGGACGCCGGGAGCGCGTCGGCGGCGTCCGCGGTGGTTCCGGCGGGGTCGATGGCCTCGGTGGTCATGCCCGGCTGCCTTTCGTCGGGGGGTGGTCGAAGGAGGGGACGGGTGCCGTGCGTTGCAGGTCCTCGCGCCGGGCGCGGGCGGCCACGATGTGCAGCTGACGTACGTACATGAAGACGGCGAAGCTCACGCACAGGGCGAGCGCCGGGGCGCCGACGATGTACGCCCAGACGTGCCGGATCCCCCAGCGGCGGGACTCGGTCACCATCCACACGCCCAGGCCGGCCCAGATCAGGAAGAGGTCGGCGTAGACGAAGCGGCCGGCGAGGGTGTCCAGGGAGTCGTCGAGAAAGTTCCCGACGAGTCCGAGCGGTCCGGCGTCGGCGTTGCGGACGACGAAGGTGACCGCCATGGCTCCCATGACGAGGAAGCCGCCGAGGGCGAACAGGGCGTGGAACAGGCACAGCGACCGGTCGCGGCCGCGCAGTTCAGAGAAGGTCGGCACGGTCGTCTCCCGCCCGTCGGAACCGGTAGTCGTCGAGGTCGAAGGTGCGGGCCCGGCGCCCCGCGGTGCGGGTGCTGGCGGGCCGGACGGCCGGGGCGTCCCCGTGCTCGTCGAGGTAGTAGCTGTTGGTGCCCCGGCAGCTGGGGTCGAGGAAGACGGTGTCGCCCTGGCGGCGCAGGGTCCGCCGGAAGGACCGGTCGTGGCGGGCCGGGCGGACGGCGGCCTCGGTGGCCCCGCGGCGCCGGGCCTCGCCGATGACCCGCAGGATGTGGGTCAGCTGGTAGTCGATCATCCCGAACCAGGAGCCGCCGGTGAACGAGTACGGGCCCACGATGAACCACAGGTTCGGATAGCCCTTCACGGCCGTGCCCTCGTACGTCTGGAAGCGCTCGGTGCGCCAGAACTCCCGCAGGTCCCGGCCGCCCGTTCCGTGCGTGGGGAAGGGCGGCAGGTTGTCCAGGACGTGGAAGCCGGTGGCCAGCACCAGCACGTCCAGGTCGTGATGGACGCCGTCGGCCGTGCGCACGCCGCTCTCGGTGACCTCCGTGACGGACTCGGTGACCAGCTCGACGTTCGGGCGGGTGAACGCACGCCAGTAGCCGCTGCCGAACGACGGCCGCTTGCAGCCCAGCCGGTAACGGGGTGTCAGCCGGCGGACGAGATCCCGGTCGCCGCGCACCTGACGGCGCAGGTACAGACGGGACACCGCCTCGCCCGCCCGCACCAGGAAGGGGAACCTGCGGTAGTGGATCATGGCGAGGACGAAGCTCAGCTCGGTGACGGCGTCGGTGGCCCGGCTGATCGACCGCTGGGTCCACGGGGCGGCGGCGAAGACGCGGCGCACCACCCGGGGGATGGGTACGTCCGGCTTGGGGAACACCCAGATCGGGGTGCGCTGGAACACGTCGAGCCGTGCGGCCTCGGGCGCGAGCCGAGGCACCAGCTGGACCGCGGAGGCTCCCGTGCCGATCACCCCGACCCGCCGCCCGGCCGTCTCGACCCGAGGGTCCCAGCGCGCGGTGTGCACGACCGGGCCCCGGAACCGGTCCAGGCCGGGCAGGTCCGGCGTCTTCGGCTTGGTGAGCCAGCCGGTGGCGCACACCACGAACCGGGCCGTGAGCGTGGCACCGCCGGCGAACCGCACCCGCCAGAGGTGGGCGGTCTCGTCCCAGTCGGCCCGGGTCACCCGCGCGCCCGTCCGCAGCCGCGCCCGCAGGCCGTAGGTGTCGACGCAGTGGTCCGCGTACGCCTTCAGCTCGGCTCCGGGCGGGAAGGCCCGCGACCAGTGCGGGTAGGGCTCGAAGGCGAAGGAGTAGGAGAAGGACGTGATGTCGACGGCGATGCCGGGATACCGGTTGGCGTGCCAGCTCCCGCCGACGTCGTCCTGCTCGTCGACGACCAGGAAGTCCGTCACGCCCGCCTTTTGCAGCGCGATGGCGGTGCCGATGCCGGCGAAGCCCGCCCCGATGACCAGGACCTCGTGGTCCGGGGCGAGGGCCGGGGTGGCGGGGTCTTGGCCGCCCTCGGGGGCGTGGTTCGGCAGGACGTCGCTCTCCGAGGCACCGCTCTCGGGGGCGTGGTTCGGCAGGACGCCGCGGGCGGGGGCGGCCCGGTGGCCGGCGGCCGAGGGTCCGGCGGACCGCCGCGCGGCGCTCACAGCGACACCCCGGCGGTGAGCAGGGCACCGAACACCAGCAGCAGCAGGCAGGTGTGCTCCAGTACGGGGATCAGGTCCCGGCCGCGTGCGCCGCGCACCACCCGGGCCACGGGCAGCACGGCGAACGGAAGCGCGCCCACGACCAGCCAGGCCCAGGACCGTACGGGGAGCAGCGCGGCGGCGGACGCGAACGCGGCGGCCACCGTGGCGGTGTAGTACACGCGGGTACGCCGGTCGCCCAGCCGCACCGCCACGGTGATCTTGCCACTGGCGGCGTCGGTCGGCAGGTCCCGCAGGTTGTTCGTGGTGAGCAGGGCCACGGAGAGCAGGCCCACCGGCAGGGACGCGGTCACCGCCGTCGCCGGGATCTCGCCGCACTGGATGAAGACCGTCGCGCACACCGCGATCACCCCGTGGAAGAGGAAGATGCCGAGGTCGCCGAGCCCTCGATAGCCGTACGGGCGGCGGCCGCCGGTGTAGTACCAGCCGCCCAGGGCGCAGACGACGGCCAGGGCGAGCAGCCACCACGAGACGGTCGCGCCGAGCACCACGCCGCTCACGCCGCCGATGCCGTACAGGACCACGCCGGAGCGGAAGACCCACCGCGGCGCGGCCTGGCCCGAGGCCACCAGGCGGGTCGGACCGACCCGGCCCTCGTCCACCCCGCGGACCCCGTCGCTGTAGTCGTTGAAGAAGTTGGTGCCGAGCACGAAGCCCAGGGCGAACAGAACGGTCAGAACCGAACGCCACAAGGAGACGGGCCCCAGGGAGGCGGCCACGCCGGTGCCGACGGCGATCGGGGCGGCGGTCACGGGCAGCGTCTTCGGCCGCGCCCCGACGATCCACGTGCGGACCGAGGGGCGCGCGCCGGCCGGCCGGGGCCGGGAGGCGGGGCGCGCGGTCGCGGGCTGACTGGTCACGATTTCCTTCCGGCTGCGAGGAAGAGGACGGCGGTGGAGGACGTGGGCACCATGCGGACGTCGGCGCGGCGGCCCAGCAGGTAGCCGAACCCGTCGCGGAGGCCGGGCCGCAGGCCGGTCAGCCGCAGCGGCACCCCGTGGTCACGGGCGACCTGGACCAGGCGGGCCCGGTCGACGAACAGCCGGTGGTCGTGGGTGCCGCGCTCCGGCCGCCCCGGCAGCGGCAGGTTCTCGGCGAGCGTGATCGCGACGAACCGGGCCATCCGGGTGTTCGCGACGGTGTCGACGACGAGCGTGCCGCCGGGGCGCAGGACCCGGCACAGCTCGGCGGTGACCGCGTACGGGTCCGGAACGTGTTCCAGGCACTGCCCGGCGGTGACCACGTCGAAGGAGGCGTCGGCGAAGGGAAGCCGGGAGATGTCGGCGCGCACCACGCTGTCGAAGCCGTGCCGCAGCGCCTCCCGCAGGGACAGCGCGGACAGGTCCACGCCGTGCACCCGGTACCCCAGCTCCTTCAGGTACGGGCCGAACAGCCCGCCGCCGCAGGCCACATCGAGCGCCTGGCCGCCGCCCGGCCCCGCCGGGGGCACGAAGCGGGCGCGGGCCCGGGCGATCCAGCCCAGCGGGGCGAGGGGGCCGCGGGGGTCCCACCAGCGGTCGGCGAGAACGTCGTAGTCGGAGATGAACTGTGCTCGCAGCGCCGTCATGATCGCCTTCCGGTGCGGTGCGGTGCGGTGCGGTGCGGTGCGGTGCGGTGCGGTGCGGTGCGATGCGGTGCGCGTGGGTGACGGGTCGGGCGGACCGGGGTCCGGACAGGGTCCGAACGAGGACTGGCCGGCCGGGGCCACCGGACGGGGATCAGGTGCGGGCCATCGCCTCGAAGGCGTCCGGGGCGGTGACCGCGGGGTCCGGGAGCGCGGCGGTGACCACCGGGTCCGGGACGGTGGCGCTGACAGTCGCCGCGTCGAGCACCCGCAGAGCCGGATGCTGGGCGGCGAACGTGCCGACCAGGGAACGGAGTTGCTGCCGGATCGCGGGGGCGCGACCGGCGAACGCGGCATGGGACTCGACCGCCCGCAGGGCATCCGCCATGTGCCGTCGGGCCACCTCCGCTGCGCGGCCCACGGCTCCGCATTCCCACACCACCGCGATCAGTTCACGGCATGCCTCGGGTGTCGGTGGACCGTCGTCCAGAAGAGGCAGAAGACGCTCGGGACGGGCCCGGATCGCATCGATCACCGGAAGGGTGTAGACGCCGTTGGCGATATCCTGCCCCGGCTGTTTACCGGTGCCCTGACCGGTGATGTCGAGAATGTCGTCCCAGATCTGGAACGCCATGCCGAGTCTTTCCCCGAAATACTCCAGGACCGCCGCGCTCTCGTCTTTCGCGCCGGGCGCCAATGCCCCGGTGGTGCACGCGGCTTTCAGCAGTCGGGCGGTCTTTCCCGCGATGGCGTCGAAGTAGTCCTCTTCGGTGCGCCGCGGATCGAACAATTGACGCGTCTCGATCATCTGGCCCGCGCATATGTCGATCAGCGTCTGCGCCATCTCGCTCAGCCGGTCCGCGCCCAGCGAGGCGGCTATGTGCATACAGCGGGCCAGCAGGTAATCGCCGCCGAGCAGCGCCAGGGAGTCCCCGTACCGCGCGTTGACGGTGGGCCGGCCGCGGCGCAGCGGCGCCCGGTCGATCACGTCGTCGTGGAACAACGTGGCCAGATGCAGGATCTCCACCGCCGCCGCGCCGTCGATCACCCGCTGCGAGGTGACGCCCGGCCGCTCCTCCAGCAGATACGAGGAGAGCAGGGCCAGGGCCGGCCGCAGCATCCGGCCGGAACGCTCCAGTCCGTGCGCGACGGGCGGACGGATCCTTCGGTCCGGCGGCAGGGCGAGGGCGCGCATCCGTTCCCGGACGCGTTCCAGATCCGTTCGGAGCCGATTTCCCACCGTCGTCGCGGAATCGAGTTCCGGCGACGAGGGCGGGGATCCGTTCTCAATCGGAGCAGAAGTCTCCGTCATCCGTACTTCCTCCCTCCGTGATCCCAGGCGGGACCGAGACGAGGATAGGAGCAGGCACCTGCAATATCGCCTGAACAACGGTCCAGGCATGGTGGAGGAGAGGTGCACCGGCACGGGAATGCGCCGAATATTCCGCAACACCGGCGAGTTCGGCCCGGATGGCGGAAAAGGACGGTGGACGCCTTGTGCGGCGGTCCCTAGAGTGAGTTGCTCCGAGCGCCGTGCCGAACCCTTTCGCTCCGAGCGTGCTCGCCGGTTCCCATGCTGTGCGGTCGCACTGCCGACTCCCGCCGACCGGCTCCGCCCCGTGAGCGCGCCCGCCGTCGCCGCCCGGTTACCCGTCCGCGCCCTGCCCGGCCGGTGCGATGCCCGCCCGGCGCGCCATCACCCGACCACGCACCCCGGTGCCGCCGTTCGGCCCCGTCTCCCTGTGTCTCCCCGAGGAGGAACGATCACCGTGCCGACCCCGCAGCGAGTGTCCACCATCCCGGTGGCGCCCGGCGCGCTGCCCGTCCTGGGCCACCTGCCCGCCTTCCTGCGCGACCCGCTCGCCTTCCTGCGCACCCTGCCCGCCCACGGTTCCCTGGTGACGGTCCGGCTCGGGTCCGTGCCCGTCGTCCTGGTCTGCGATCCCGAGCTGGTCCGCACGATGCTCGTCCACGACCGGGTCTTCGACAAGGGCGGCCCGCTCTTCGACCGGCTGCGCGAGGCCGGCGGCCAGGGCCTCGCCACCTGCCCCGCCCACGAGCACCGCCGGCAGCGCCGGCTCGTCCAGCCGGCGTTCCGCGCCGGCAGGTTCCCGGACTACGCGCGGATCATGAGCGAGCGCATGGACACGATCATCAGCGGCTGGCGGGCCGGACAGACCCTCGACGTCACCACCGCCGTCCGCGGCATCGCCGCCGACATCGTGGTCTCCGCGATCTTCGGCTCCCGGCTCGACCCGGCCGACCACCACCGCCTGGTCACGGACTTCGACACCCTGCTGGCCGGTTTCAGCATGCACACCCTGCTGCCCAGAGCCCTGCGCGGTATCCGCACACCCGGCAACGTCCGCTACCTGGAGGCCACCGACCGGGTCCGCCGGACCATGACCCGGCTGACCGCCGAGTACCGGCGACGCGGCACCCCCGACGGCGAGACCAACCTGCTGTCCCTGCTGATGGCCGCCCGCGACCCCGACAGCGACGCCCCCGCCCTGTCGGACGACGAACTGGTCGACCAGGCCGTCACCATGTACTCCGCCGGGACGGAGACCACCGCCGGCGCCATCAGCTGGGCCCTGTACCTGGCCGACGCCCACCCCGAGGTGCGCGCCCGGCTCACAGAGGAGGCCCGCACCGTGCTGGCCGGGCGCGCGGCCGACTGGGACGACGTGCCGCGGCTGCCGTACACCCGGCAGGTGCTCCTGGAGGCGATCCGGATGTACCCGCCGGGCTGGTTCCTCACCCGGCGCACGGAGACCGACACCCACCTGGGCCGGCACGCCGTCCACCAGGGCACCACCATCGCCTACAGCCCGTACCTCATCGGACGCCTGCCCGGACTGTACGAGCGCCCGGACCACTTCGACCCCGACCGCTGGCGAACGCAGGACGGCCGCAAACCCCGCGTCCCCGCCACCGTGTTCGGCGGCGGCGCCCGCAAGTGCGTGGGCGACGAGTTCTCCCTGTTGGAGGGGACGCTCCTGCTGTCGACCGTCGTCGCCCGCTGGGACATGGAACTCGACCGCGACACCGTCACGGTCCCCAAGATCCCCCAACTCACCCTCTCGCCAGGACGGTTGCGGGCCACCCTGCGGACTCCGGCCCGCCGGCCGGTCGCCGGCTGACACGGCACCACCACGGGCTCACGGACTCCTCGTGCCGCTCAACGGAGCGGCACGAGGAGTCCGGCGTCCGTCAGACCCGTGAAGGCGACGCTGACCCGGGAGCGACCCGACACGACCGCTCGGCTCAACATCCCGCAATAGCGCACCGGTTCGCGCCCGGACTCACCGTCCCGCCCACCCGGCCAGGCTCCGCAGCGCCGCCACGCGTCCGCGGTCAGGCACCGTCCACAGCGCCGGGCCCCGCACGCCCCACCGCTCCAGCAGCGCGTCGGCGGCCAGCAGCCCGGTCGTCGCCGCGCGTTCCATCAGCGCCACCGGCAGGTCGCTGCGCACCAGGTCGCCGGCCACCACCAGCCCGGGATCCGGGGTACGGACCGTCG
Source organism: Streptomyces sp. JB150 (assembly GCF_011193355.1). Classification (GTDB taxonomy): domain Bacteria; phylum Actinomycetota; class Actinomycetes; order Streptomycetales; family Streptomycetaceae; genus Streptomyces. The sequence continues at coordinate 119,520 of NZ_CP049780.1, read as the reverse complement.
GCCGGTCGGCGTAGCCGTCCACCGGGAACAGCGGACAGTCGTCGTGCCACACATGGCGGACGTCGACGACCGAGGCCGCTCGCGTCTCCGGGTACACCCGGTGCAGTTGTTCGATCAGCAGCTTCTCCTCGACGTCCCGGGTCGCCTCAGGCCGTACCGCGTACGCGTGCAGCTCCACGACCGAGCCCCCGGTGCGCGCGGCCCAGCGGGCCGCCTGGTCCTCCCAGCGCTCCAGCACGCTGACGTTGTCGAGGGTGCCGAATCCGCTGGTGCCGAGGAAGCCCGGCCGGTCGGCGGCGACGGGCCGGTCGAGCCACAGCCGGCTGACCAGGAACGGCGGGGCGGTGCGCAGCCGCCCGATCCGCTCGCGCCACGGGCCGTCGCCCAGCCGCCCGGAGCGGGCGACGAGCGAGCGCAGCCCCGCCGCGTCCAGGGCCAGTACGACGGTGTCGTGGCGCCGTTCCTCCCGGTCGGTGGCCACCTCGTAGCCGCCGTCCGGCCGCGGGGTGACCGCCTCGACGGGCGTACCGGTGCGCACCTCGGCCCCGTGCCGTCCCAGATAGGCGGCCAGCGGCTCCCACAGCGCGGCCGGGAACGGGGAGCGGGGCACGTCGAACAGCAGGCCCTCGGCGGACCCGAGGAAATAGATGTGGAACATCAGCGCCATCTCCGCCGCGGACAGGTGCCGCGGGTCGGCGAAGAAGCTCCGGGAGAACACCTCGAACGCCAGGTGGCGGGCGCTCGCGGGGAACCGCACGGCGTCCAGGAAGTCGTACGCGCTGGTGCCGTCGAGGCGTTCGTACACCTCCGGGACGCGGACGTCGAGCAGCGGCAGCGCCGCGACCGGGTCCATGGCCCGCAGGTCCCGCAGGCGGAACGAGGGGCTGAGCGCGACGAAACCGAGCGCGCTCCACGGCGGGGTGCGCGGGACGTGCCGGAAACCGTCGCGCAGTCCGCCGGCGTGCAGCAGCGGGTAGTCCGGCAGCGCGGTGAGCCGCTCAAGGCCCGGATCCGTACGGCGCAGCAGCCCCCGCAGGTTGTAGTACTGGCGGAAGAAGGCGTGGAAGCCCCGGCTCATCGTCACCGGGCTGCCGTCGCGCAGCCGGGTGGGCCAGCCGCCGACCCGGCCGCCGAGGTACGGCTGCCGTTCGTACAGCGTGACGGCCACCCCGCGCTCGGCGAGCGCGGTCGCGGCGGCGAGCCCGGCGATCCCGCCGCCGACCACGGCGGTGGTGACACGGACGCCCTCGACGCGCGGGCTTCCCGGCCGGGCGGGCAGCACGCGGGCCCTGCGGTCCCGGCCCCTGCGGGCGTTGCCGGCGCGGTCCGTGCGGGTGCCGCTCATCGCGCCTCCCGCGGGCCGGTGTCCGCCCGGCGGGCCACGAACGTGTGGGCGATGCCCGTCTGCCAGCCCGGCAGCGGCAGGGCCCGCACCCGGTCGAAGCCGACCGCGCGCAGCCGGTCCGCGAAGCGCGGGGCGGTGTCGAACTCCGCGACGCTGCGCCACAGGTGGCGGTAGAGCGCGGCGTCCCCGAGGAGGCCCGCGACGGGCTGGACGACACCGCGGCACACCAGCGTCCACACCGAGCGGTCCACGCGGCGCCCGCCGAGCGTGTACTCGTGCACGCCCAGCCGTCCCCCCGGCCGCAGCAGCCCGCGCACGGTGGCCAGCACGGCGTCGGGGTCGGTGACGTTGCGGAAGAGGTAGGCCGCGAACACGGCGTCGAACGGTCCGCGCACCCCGGCCCGCGCCAGCCGTTCCACGGGCGCGTGCACGAAGGTCACCTCCCGCGCCCAGGGCTTGGCGGCGGCCCGTGCCAGCATGCCGGACGAGGCGTCCACGGCCGTGATGTCCGCGCCCGGCAGCACGGAGCGCAGGGCGGCGGTCGAGGCACCGGTGCCGCAGCCGAGGTCCAGCAGGCGCAGTCCCGTGCCGTGCCCGGGCAGGCAGAGCCGGCGCACCGAGCGGCGCAGGTGCGCGTGGTAGCCGGGGTTGACGGCCACCAGCGCGTCGTAGGTGCGGGAGGCGTGGTCGAAGGCGGCGGCGAGATCCTCGTCGCGCAGCAGGCTCATGCGGACTCCGTCGGGGGAAGGGGCGGGCGGGCAGGGCGGGAAGGGCGGTCGGGGGAGGGCGGATCAGTCGAAGGGGCGACGCGGCAGCCAGAACAGCTCCGCCGCGGAACGCAGCATCGGCCCGGCCGGGGTGCGCAGGCCGACGGAGAGGTCCTCGTGCAGCCGGGTGCGGCCGTCGAGGAAACGCAGCAGCCGCTCCATGGGGACGCGCGCGAACAGTCTGGAGAACAGGGCCGGGCCGTCGACGCGGCCGCTGTCCAGGGCCCGCAGCAGGACGGCGTCCATGGCCCGCGCCCGCGCGGAGTGCGGGACGGGCGGCACCGGCCGCCGCCCGCGGCGCAGGGCCGCGGCGACGGCCCGGGTCTGGCGCTGCACACCGGCGAAGGTGTAGCCGGAGGCGGGCCGGGTGGCGCCACCGGCGGCACCGATGCGGAACACCGACGCGCCCACCTGACGGGGCATCGGCGCGTCCGTCATCGGGATGACCCCCGTCTCCGTCGCGACGATGCGCGCCTCGCCGAGCCGCAGCACCTCGTCGGCGTACTGCCGCACCGCCGACTCGTAACCGTCCCGCGTGAGGGTGCGCGGCGAGAACTCGGTGTACTCCACCAGCGCCTCGTGCGGGCCGAGCGGCAGGACGTAACCGAAGGACAGGCCGTCGGCCGGCTGCGGCGTGCGGAAGTCCATCAGCTCCACGGCGCGGGCGTCGAAGACCGGCCGGGCCGTGCGGACGAACCAGCCGTGGAAGTGCTGCAGCAGGGTGGTCCGCGCGGCCGGCAGACTGCCGGGCGGGCGGGAGTCGAACACCCAGCGGGCGCGCACCACCTCGGTGCCGCCGCCGGCGGTCCGCACCCGGACGTGGGCACCCCCCGGCACGTCCTCCACGGTCTCGGCGGTCGCCTCCAGCCGCCGTACGTTCGGACTGCGCGCCAGGTCCCGCCCGACCAGGTACGCGAAGTCGTCGGAACGGAGCATCTTGTAGCGCAGCGGGGTGATGTCCCCCTCGACCGGGGCGCCCGTGGGCGGACGCACCCGCAGCCGCCGCCAGTCGGCGCTCAGCGCCGCGTCGAACCGGCCACGGCCCGACTCCCAGAAGCACCAGGTGCGCGGCGGCGGCCGCAGCGGCCCCGGCGGCGCGTCCACCAGCAGCACGGAGGGCGTCCGGGCGCCCGGCACGTGCCCGGCCAGCCGGTGGGCGAGGGACAGCCCCGCGGCGCCCGCCCCCAGGACGGCGACGTCCGTCTCCAGCACGCCGGTCTCCTCCGTTCCGCTCGCTGTGCGCGTTCCCGCCTCCACCGTCACTTCCCGCATCCGGGCCCTGATGGATGCGTGGCGGGCGAGGACACGGCCGACACGCCACCCCGCAGGGCACGCGGCGCCGCCGAACGGAGGCATGGACAGGGAGCCGTACGGCCGGAACGGGCACGTCTGTGCCGCATCCGCAGCCGCCGCCCGGGCGGAAGGACGTGGGTGACGGAGCAACGACGAGCACGACGAGAGGAACCGGGATGCGCCCCACACAGGCGAAGGGTCACCACGCGGCCCCGCCGCCGCCCGTGCCACGCCTGGTCGCCCCGCCGGGATCCCCCGTCCGGACGCGGCCGGACGCCACGGCAACGGCCGTTGGGGCCGGCGTGTCCTTCCTGGACAGCGCGGGGGAGACCGGAAGGGCGGGGGACGCCGGAAGGGCGGGGGACGCCGTCGACGCGGGAGAAGCCAACGGCGGGGGAGAAGCCAACGGCGCGGGGGACGCGGGTCGTACGGGAAGCGCACCCGCACCGGACCCGGCCGCCGTCGACGCGGACGTGTCCGCCGCCGTCGCCCGGACGCTCGACCGCGTGCTGGCCGACCGCCTCGCCCGTGCCCGCGCCGCCGACCCGCTGTTCGCGAAGGACCTGGCCGAACGGGTGGCGCGCTTCACCCTGGAGGGCGGCAAACGGACCCGGGCCCGGCTGCTCTGGTGGTCCCTGCGCGCGTGCGGCGCGTCCGACCCGGCAACCACCGAGGCCGGGGTGCGGATCGGCGCCGCGCTCGAACTGCTGCAGACCTGCGCCCTCGTCCACGACGACGTCATGGACGGCGCGGTGCGGCGCCGTGGACGGCTCGCCCTGCACGTGGACGTACGCGCCCAGTACGCCGGCCGAGCGGCGCCCGCCCGGGTCGGCCGCCTGGGGGAGTGCGCCGCGATCCTGGCCGGCGACCTGGCGCTCGTCTGGGCCGACGACCTGGTGGCCGAGACCCCGCTGCCCGCGTGGACCGCGACCGCGGTGCGCCGCCTGTGGAGCGACATGCGCACGGAGATGGTCGCCGGCCAGTACCTGGACGTCCACGGGCAGGCCACGGCGGCACGGTCCCTGCCACGGGCACTGCGCGCCGCCTGCCTGAAGAGCGCCCTGTACTCGGTGGAACGGCCGCTCGCCCTGGGCGCCGCCCTCGCGGGCGCGGACGACACCACACTGCTCGCCCTGTGCTCGGCCGGCCGGCGGATCGGCATGGCGTTCCAGCTGCGGGACGACCTGAACGACGTCTTCGGCGACCCGCTGCGCACCGGCAAGCCCGGCGGCGGGGACATCCGCGAGGGCAAGGCGACCTACCTGACCGCCCTCGCCCGGGCCCGCGCCGAGGCCACCGGGGACCACGCCGCCCTGGCCGTGCTCGAACGGTCCCTGGGAAACGCGGAGCTGACCCCGGCAGGCCTCGACGAGGTGCGGGAGGTCCTCGTCGCGACGGGCGCCCGGGCCGCGGTCGAAACCAAGATCACCCGGCTCGTCGCCCAGGGCCTGCGCCACTTCGACCGCGCCTTCCTGGAGCCGCGGAGCGCCCACCGGCTGCGGAGTCTGCTGCGCTCGGCGGCCGACGGGACGCCCTCAGACGCGCCGCCCGCCGCGCCCGCCGCGCCCAACGCGCCCGCGCCCGAAGACGCCGCACCCTCGCCCGCCCCGCTCCGGCCGCCCGCCCCCGCCCCCACCCCCGGCCCCGCCCCC
>NZ_CP049780.1:0-114363 GCF_011193355.1 Streptomyces sp. JB150 | reverse complement strand
GCCCCGCCCTCACCCCCGGCCCCGACGGCACCGGAACCGCGACCACCTCCGGTACGAAGGAGACCGCCCGATGACGCGCCGCACCCTGCCCGGACGCACGGACCACGTCGTCGTGGTCGGCGCCGGACTCGCCGGACTCTCGGCCGCCCTGCACCTGCTCGGCGCCGGACGCCGCGTCACCCTCGTCGAACGCGACGCACAGCCCGGCGGCCGGGCCGGCCGCCACACCCTCGGCGGCTACCGGATCGACACCGGCCCCACCGTGCTGACCATGCCCGACCTCGCGGACGAGGCCTTCGCGGCCGTCGGCGACAGCCTGCGCCGACGCGTCGACCTGATCCCCCTCCACCCCGCCTACCGGGCCCGCTTCGCCGACGGCAGCAGTCTCGACGTGCACACCGACGCGGACGCGATGGCCGGCGAGGTCGAGCGGTTCGCCGGACCCGCCGAGGCCATGGGCTACCGGCGGCTGCGCGACTGGCTGACCAGCCTCTACCGGGCCCAGATGCGCCACTTCATCGACGCCCACTTCGACTCCCCGCTCGACCTGCTCACCCCCGACCTCGCCCGGCTGGCCGCCCTCGGCGGCTTCGGCCGCCTCGACGCCCGGATCGGCCGCTTCCTCAAGGACGAACGGCTGCGCCGGGTGTTCTCCTTCCAGGCCCTGTACGCGGGCGTGCCACCGGCCCGGACCCTCGCCGCGTACGCCGTCATCGCCTACATGGACACCGTCGCCGGCGTGTACTTCCCCCGAGGCGGCATGCACGCCCTGCCCCGGGCCATGGCGGACGCCGCCGCCGAGGCGGGCGCCGACCTGCGGTTCGGCCGGCGGGTCACCCGCCTCGAACGATCCGGCGGCCGTGTCACCGCCGTCGTCACCGATCAGGACCGCATCCCGTGCGACGCGGTCGTCCTCACCCCCGACCTGCCCGTCGCCTACCGGCTGCTCGGCCACCGGCCGCGCAGACCCCTGCCGCTGCGGCACTCCCCGTCCGCCGTCGTGCTGCACGCCGGCACCGACCGCACCTGGGACCACCTCGCCCACCACACCCTGTCGTTCGGGGCGGCCTGGCACTCCACCTTCGACGAACTCACCCGCACCGGACGGCTGATGAGCGACCCCTCCCTGCTCATCACCCGGCCCACCGCCACCGACCCCTCCCTCGCACCCCCCGGCCGCCACCTGCACTACATCCTCGCCCCCTGCCCCAACACCGACATCGGGCCCGGCGCCGCCGCCTGGACCGACCTGGGCCCGCGCTACCGGGACACGCTGCTGCGCGAGCTGGAGCGGCGCGGCCTCGACGGCATCGAGGCCGCCATCCAGGAGGAGTGCCTGGTCACCCCCGCCGACTGGCAGGCCCGGGGACACGCCGCCGGAACGCCCTTCTCGGTGGCCCACACCTTCGCCCAGACCGGCCCCTTCCGGCCCCGCGACCTGGTCCGGGGCACCGAGAACGCCGTACTCGCCGGCTGCGGCACCACCCCCGGCGTCGGCGTCCCGACCGTGCTGCTGTCGGGGAAACTGGCCGCCGCGCGGATCACCGGCGGACGCACCACCCCGAAGTCGTCCGTCCTGAAGGAGACCCTGGCATGACCGACCGGGAACTCGACGCGGCCGGGATCCACGACCCGGCGCTGCGCGCGGCGTACCGCCACTGCCGCGCCCTCAACGCCCGGCACGGCAGGACGTACTTCCTCGCCACCCGGCTGCTGCCGATCGAACGCAGGCCCGCCGTGCACGCCCTGTACGGCTTCGCCCGCTGGGCCGACGACATCGTCGACTGCCCGGCCCCCGGCGCCGATGCCGCCCGCCCCGGCGCGGCGCTCGCCGAACTGCGGCAGAGCCTCGCCCGAGGACTGCGGCAGGAGCACAGCGAGGAACCCGTGGTGCGGGCCGTCGCCGACACCGCGCGCCGCTACGCCATCGACCACGCGCACTTCCACGACTTCATGGCCGCGATGCACCAGGACCTCGTGGTGACCGACTACCCGACCTACGCGCACCTGAGGGGCTACACGCACGGCTCGGCGGCGGTCATCGGCCTGCAGATGCTGCCGGTGCTCGGCACGGTCGTCCCGCGCGCCCAGGCCGCACCGCACGCGGCCGCCCTGGGCGTGGCCTTCCAGCTGACCAACTTCCTGCGGGACGTCGGCGAGGACCTCGACCGCGGCCGCGTCTACCTGCCCGCCGACCTGCTGGCCGGCCACGGCGTCGGCCGCGGCCTGCTGCGCTGGTGCAGGGACACCGGCCGCCACGACCGCCGCGTCACCGCCGCCCTCCGGGAGTTCGAGGCCCTCACCCGCGGCGTCTACCGCGAGGCGGCACCGGGCATCGCCATGCTGGACCCGGTCTCGCGGCCCTGCATCCGCACCGCGTACGTCCTGTACGGCGGCATCCTCGACGCCGTGGCCCGCGACGGCTACGCCGTCCTGCACCGCCGCGCCGTGGTGCCCCGCCGCCGGCGGGCGACGGTCGCCGCCGACGGACTCGTCCGGGTGATCGCGGCCCGCCTCCGCCACCGCGCCGCGTCCGCAACACCCGAGCCCGGCTCGGCCCCCGCGGCCCCTGCCCCCGCCTCCGCAATGTCCACGACCGCCGAGTCCGCCACCCGCCCCACCGTCTCCGAGGAGATCGCGTGACCCCCGCGCCGTCCGCCCGACGCGGCCGCCTGCCCCTCTCCCTGCGCCGCCGCGCCGTCCCCTGGGAGCGCCAGCGCCCCACCTGGCGGGAGGCCAGGCCCGCGGTGATCGCCCAGGCGCTGAAGCGCGCCCAGGCCCGCCCGTCCGGCAACTGGTACGTCGTCGGCGCCTCCCGCGCCCTGCGCGGCGACCGCCCGCTGGCCCGGACCGTGGCGGGACAGGAGGTGGTCGTCTGGCGCGGCGCCGACGGCCGCCCGCATGCCGGACCGGGGACCTGCCCCCATCTGGGCGCCCCGCTCGCCGACAGCCCCGTGCGCTGCGGCACCCTCGTCTGCCACTGGCACGGCCTCGCCCTGGACGGCGGCCCCTTCGCCGGCTGGGAGCCGCTGCCCGTCCACGACGACGGCGTCCTCGTGTGGGTCCGGCTCGACGCGGCCGGTGGCGAACCACCACTGGACGCGCCCGTCGTGCCACGCCGGCCACCGGCGGCGCGGGCCCTGACGGCCGTGTACGAGGGCACCGGGACCTGCGAGCCGGAGGACGTCGTGGCCAACCGCCTGGACCCCTGGCACGGGGCCTGGTACCACCCGTACTCCTTCGTCGACCTGACGGTGGCCGGCGCGCCCGGCGGGCGCGGGGACACGGACGACGGCTTCACCGTCGACGTGTCCTTCAAGGTGGCCGGGCGGCTCGTCGTCCCGGTCCGGGCCGTCTTCACCGCACCCGAACCCCGCACCGTCGTCATGCACATCACCGAGGGAGAGGGCGTCGGCTCGGTCGTCGAAACCCACGCCACCCCCCTCGGCCCGGACGAGCGGGGCCGCCCGCGCACCGCCGTGACCGAAGCGGTCGTGGCCGCCTCGGACCGCCCCGGCTTCGCCGCCGCCCGCCGCGCCGCACCCCTGCTGCGCCCGCTCATGCGCACCGCCGCGGCCCGCCTCTGGCGCGACGACCTCGCCTACGCCGAACACCGATGGCTGCTGCGCTCGACAGGCCGCTTCCCCGGCTGACACCGCCTGCTTCCCCCTGCCACCCCACCGTCTCCAGGCGACCGGCGCCGGGGCTTTTCCCACCGGCCGGAGAACCGCACCACGCGGGCGCGTCACCGTCCGTCACGCCCGGCAGGCGAGGCGTGATCCACGGCCTGTTCTGGGCCGGCCCGCCCCTCACCGAACTCTTTCAGGCCGGGGATTTCGGGTACCCGATGCCACGCACACCGGAGACGGGTGCGTCGGCCCCGGCCGCGCCCCGCCAGGATCGGAGGAGGGTTCGGATGAGCACGGTGAAGGAATCGGTTGACGTAGAGGTCCCCCTGCGCCGCGCCTACGATCAGTGGACCCAGTTCGAGGAGTTCCCGAACTTCATGGAAGGGGTCGACGAGGTCACGCAGCTCGACGACCGGCACAACCACTGGTCCACGAGCATCGGGGGTGTGCACCGTGAGTTCGACACGGAGATCGTCGACCAGCTGCCGGACGACCGCATCACCTGGCGCACCGTCGGCGGCGACACCCAGCAGCGCGGCTCGGTCCGCTTCGAGCGGCTGGACGACGCGCACACCCGGGTGGAGCTCACGATGGACGTCGAGCCGACCGGTCTCGCCGAGAAGGGCGCCGACGCGCTGGGCATGATCGACCGGCGCGTGAAGGGCGACCTGCGCCGTTTCAAGGAGTACGTCGAGGGCGGCGGCGGCGAGAGCGCCGGCTGGCGCGGACGTATCCGGCCGGGGGACGACCCGGGCACCAGCGCGTGAGGTCGCCGTTCGCGGCGGCACGGTGAGATCCGGCGGGCGGCGGACGCCGCCCGCCGCTCGCCGGTCATGCCCGTCGCCTGCTGGCCACCAGCACCGACCGCTCCAGACGGGGCCGTGTCCCGGACGCACTCGCGGCTTGGGGCCCCGACATCAGCGGCGTCGAGAACACGAACGACATGGCAGCCCGCGAACTGCCCCTCTCACTCCTGGCCCGGACCGTCTCCCCGGCGGCGGGTCAGGAGTGCGGCGCCCACGGCGACGCCCCCGGCAGCGAGGACCTTGACGGCGCCGTAGTAGCCGGACCAGTCGTCGGTGACCGATCCTCCGGACAGGGACAGCCACAGCAGCAGCCCGACGCCCATCACCAGGCAGATCACTCCGCCCACCGGTCCCATTCACGCCATCCGAATCACGCCTCCCTCGATGCGACCACAGGCCAGGACGGGACCGGGCCCATGGGGGTTCCGTGTCGGTTCGGCTGATCGCGAACTCCGGTGCCGCATGGGCGGACCGGCGTGCAGGGTGAGGGCCATGCGGATCACCAAGTTCGGCCACGCGTGCGTACGGCTGGAGAAGAACGGCCGGGCGATCGTCATCGACCCCGGCGTCATGACGTCCGAACCCGACGTGCTGACGGGAGCCGAGGCGGTCCTCATCACGCACGAACACTTCGACCACTTCGATCCGGAGCGCCTGCGCGAAGTCCCGGCGACCGTCTGCACCTGCGCCGGGGTCGCCCGGCACCTCGACGGGTTCGGCGAGCGCGTGCAGGTGGTCCGCGACGGCGACAGCTTCTCCGTCGCCGGCTTCGAGGTCACGGTGGCGGGCGACAAGCACCACTTCAGCCACCCGGACGTGCCGCCCGTCGACAACGTCGGTTTCCTGATCGACGCTGAGGTCTTCCACCCGGGGGACGCGTTGACCGTGGTGGACGCGCCGACACTGCTGGTGCCCGGCCAGGCACCGTGGCTGACGGTGCCCGACCTGATCGGCCACCTGCGCCGGACGGCACCGCGCCGTGCGTACGCCATCCATGACGGACTCCTCAACGAGTGGGGTCTCAAGGTCCTGGACGACGTTCTCGCGATGGAGGCCAAGCGGGCAGGGGCTGATATCCGGCGGCTCCGGCTTGGCGAGAGCGTCGAGCTGTAGACGTCCCGCCCCTCGTCCTCAGCTGTCGACGGCGCCGCCACCGCCGGCGAGCAGCAGCTCCGCCAGGGCCGTTCGTGCGTGGCGCAGCGAGCGGCCCGCACGAGTGGTGGTGATCAGGCCCGCGGCCCGCAGGGCGGAAGCGTGCGCTGAGGCCGTCGCGTTGCTGACGCCGATACGGCGCGCCAGCCCCGTGGTCGTGCGCGCCTCGTCCAAGGAGCGCAGAAGCGCGAGCCGGGTGCGCCCGCGGACCTACCCGAGGGGATCGTCGCACGCCCTGCTCTCAGCCGGGACGAGCGGCAGCCCTCGGCCCGCCGGGTAGGCGAGCGCCACCGGACGGTCCGGCCGGTCCTGGAGGAAGGCGGGGGCGGGGGCGACGCCGTCCGGCGTCAAGTCGGCGAGCGGCTCGGCCCTGCCCGGCAGGTTCCGCAGCAGTCGGCTCCGCCAGCGCCCGAAAAGCAGGGCTTCGTGGGCGGCGCCCAGCATTATCAGGGCCGCGTGCAGTTCGGGCACGGGCGACGGCCGCGGCGCGAACCGTACCCGGACGAGATCGTCAGCCGTGAAATGGATCCGGATCAACACCTGCTCCCGCTTCGCGCCAGCCTTTCGCCCCCAGCCGTGTGCTTCGCCCCGGCCCGGCACCCGCCAAGGATGCCGTTCATGACCTCGTTCTCCGCACCCGGACGCCGCCACCTCGCCAAGGGCGCCCTCGCCGGGGCCGCCGCCCTGCCGGCCGGCCTCGCCCCGGCCTCCGCCGCCCACGACACCCCCCCCGCCCTTCCGACCGCGAGGCGGCACCGCTGCTGCGGCTGAGGCTGCCCGCCCCCAGCGGTCCCTGCGCCGTCGCCGCCAGGACGCTCCACCTCGTCGCCCCCTCCCGCAACGATCCGTGGGCCCCGCGGATCGGCGTGGGTCTTCACCGACTACGCGGCCTTCGTTCCCCAGCTCCACGAGGCCGGCCTGATGACCGCCGCCGGGCGCGCGGCCATGGTCGGCCGGACCGACCCGCGCGTCAGCGTGCCCGCCGTTCACGACCTCGTACGGTCCTTCTTCGCCCGTTACCTGCCGAGCTGAGGTCCGCAGCCCGGATGTCAGGGCGTGAAGATCTGCTCAAGGGAGTCGATGGCACCGTCGGCACCCACGTGGTACGTGAACACCAGGCCGCTGTTCGGGTGCGTTTCCAGCCAGTCGAGGAACTCCTGCACGCCGATCTCCTGGTTCTCGGTGCTCGCCACGATCGGATCGGTGACGGTGATGTGCGCCGCCTGGTTCAGGGGCAGGAAGGTCTCCTTGCCCACGGTGACGAAGGGCGGGCCGTCGGAGTCGGGCGTCGGGCAGTCCCAGTTGCCGTGCTTGAAGATGAGGCTCAGAGAGCCCCCTTCGGGGGTGTAGCGCAGTACGGCGATCTCGTCGGGGGAGACGGGCATCTTGTGATCGCAGTCCGTGCCGGTGCCTGCCGGGTCCTCGGTCGCCGGGCCTTCGGCCGCCGCGCCGCCGGACGCGGGTGCGGGGGAGCCCGCCGGGGCCGACGTCGCAGGGGTCGTGGGGGTGGCCGTAGGGGCCGCCGTGGCAGCGCCCGTACCGGCCGTCACCTTCCCGGACGGCGTGGCACCGGCCTCCGCTCCCGCGCCGCCGCTCGCCGTCGCGGTGGCCGAAGCGGAGGAGCCGGGCGCGGCGGCGGAGCCGCCTGGGCCGCACGCCGTGAGCGTCAGCGTGAACACCCCCGCGGCTCCCAGCGCGGTGAGGGCCGTGCGGAACGGCGCGGGACGGCGACGGCCCTCGGGTCTGATGCCGGTCATGGTGGGTGTCATGGTGGTTCCCCCCTGCTGATGGTTCGCGGCCTCACGGGGGCACGCGAAGTGATGTCGTGGGGGACGATATTCGGCCATCCGCGGTTTCCCTGTCCCGGGGTCGCCCCCGGACCGTTGCAGCCTCGTGACACCGGCGGAACGCGCCCGGCGGAACGTCCCTGGGCAGAACACCGCCGTCAATCTGGCGGGCGGCCCGAACGCCATGCCGCTGCACCTGCCCACCAGGCAGCTCACCCCGGCGCTTCCTCTCCACCGACCGAGCCCCCGCCGGCTGGGGCGCACCCGTCGACCACCCCGGCACCATGCGCCACTGCCCGCGGTCCTTCCTCCCCACCGCCGTGGTGGGCCGGTACTACGGCGAGGGGCAGCCCGCTGGCAGCCGTAGGCCCGCCGGGGGGGGGGCGAGCCACATGCCGAACCGTGGGCACGGGAGCGTGCTGCGGGAGGTCTCAGGAGGCGGCGGCGACGCCGATGCCGATGGCGATGAAGAGCCAGCCGGTCGTCAGCTCCCAGCGGTGGCGGACCTTCGGCCGGGCGAGGAAGGTCCGCAGCCGCGCGGCGACGGCGACCAGGGCGAACCAGTAGACGACACCGATGAGGACGTCGAGGATCCCGAGGAAGAAGACCTGACGCGCCGTCGAGCCGCCGCCGTGCACGAACTGCGGCAGGATGCTCAGGAAGAACAGCGCCGCCTTGGGGTTGAGCACATTGGTGAGGAAGCCCTGGGTGAAGCCGGACCGCCACCGGGCACCGGCCGGCTCGTCCCGCTCGTCCGCGGCCGGGGCCCGCGGACCGGCCGGCCCCCGCGGGCCCTCTGCCGCCGCCGGTTCGGCGCGGCGCTCACGGGCGGCGCGCCGGGCGGCCAGGACCGCCCGGACGCCGAGGTAGACCAGGTAGGCCGCGCCGAGCAGCTTGATGGCGTCGTAGACCACGGGGGAGCGGGCGGCGATCAGCGACAGCCCTGTGGCGGCGGCGAGCATGTGCACGCACAGCCCGGTCTGGGCGCCCAGCGCCGCGGCCCGTCCCTTGGCGGGGTGCTCGGCCGCCGAGCGGACGACCACCAGGAAGTCCGGGCCGGGGACCAGGTAGGCCACCAGAACGACACCGAGGAAACCCGCCAGGTCGGCCGACATCCGCTTCTCCCCTTCGCTCGCCCCGTGGCCCGTTCGCCGCCGAGGGTTCCGTCATGGACGTCATGGACGTCATGGACGCCATCGACGTCACGGACGCCATGGAGGTCATGGGCGGGACCTGACCCGTCCCGCCCGGCCCTGGTCCGCCAAGGGCCCGCTCAGGCCGCGAGCGTGCGTCCGCCGACCACCGAGGCGACGGCTTCGTCGAGTATTCCAAGGCCCTGTTCCACGTGCTCGTCCGCCACGGTCAGCGGCGGAAGGACCTTGGCCACCTCGTCGTGGGGCCCGGCGGTCTCCAGCAACAGGCCGCCCCGGTACGCGGCGTCGCACACCTCGCGGGCCGCACCGGGGCGGTCGAAGGGCAGGCCCCAGGCCAGACCGCGTCCGCGCGGGGCGGCCAGGCCGTGCCGGCGGGCGGTCTCGGTGAGGGCGCGGCGCACCCGTTCCCCCAGGGCCGTGGCCCGGTTCTCCAGCGCACGGTCGGACCAGAACAGCTCCAGCGCGCGGGCCCCGGTGACGAACGCGGGGTTGTACCCGCGGAACGTGCCGTTGTGCTCTCCGGGCTTCCACACGTCGTACTCGGGGCGCATGAGCGTCAGGGCCATGGGCGTCCCGTACCCGCTGATGGACTTGGACAGGCAGACGATGTCGGGAACGATTCCGGCCGTTTCGAAGGAGAAGAACGGGCCGGTGCGTCCGCAGCCCATCTGGATGTCGTCCACCACCAGGAGGGCACCGTGCTCGCGGGCCCAGGCGGCCAGGGCGCGCAGCCATACCGGGCGGGCCGGGTTGACCCCGCCCTCGCCCTGCACGGTCTCCACCACCACCGCCGCGAGCGGCCCGTCCGCGGCGGCACCGTCCAGCGACCGGACGAGCCGCGCCACCGACTCCCCGTCGTCGTCCGCCGGGTGGTCGAAGGGCACGGGCACGGTGTGCGGCAGCGGTACGCCGGCTCCGGCGCGCTTCGCCGGGTTGGCGGTGACGGCCAGGGCGCCGAGCGTCATGCCGTGGAAGCCTCGCTCGAAGTAGGCCACGGTGTGCCGGCCGGTGACCTTCCGGGCGAGCTTGAGCGCGGCCTCGACGGCGTTGGTGCCGCCGGGGCCGGGGAACTGGACGCGGTAGTCCAGGCCGCGCGGGGTGAGCACCAGGTCGCGCAGGCGTTCCAGGAACAGCCGCTTGGCGGTGGTGTGCATGTCGAGTCCGTGGGTGACGCCGTCGCCGGAGAGGTAGTCGAGCAGCGCGGCCTTCAGCTCGGGCGGGTTGTGCCCGTAGTTGAGCGCGCCGGCGCCGGCGAAGAAGTCGATGAAGGACCGTCCGGCCTCGTCGCGCAGCACGGCGCCGCGTCCTGTGCTGAACACGGTGGGCCAGGCCCGGCTGTAGCTGCGGACCTCTGATTCCATGGTGCCGAAGACGCTCATGCTCGATTCCTGTCCTGAGTGCGTGCCTGCGGGTGGGGCGGGGGTGGGTCGGGCGGCGCGGCCGTGATCAGCCGGCCACGGCGTGCTGGTGGCGCTGGTAGAGCACCAGGGCCGGAGCGGTGGGGTCCTGCGCGGTCCACAGGACCCGCCCGATCAGGAGGGTGTGGTCGAGCACGGTGGGCGCCTGGTCGAGGCGGCACACCACGGTCGCGGCGGTGGCCGTGAGGACCGGGCAGCCCTCCTCGTCGCGGTAGGCGACGCCGTCGAAGCGTTCCGCCGCGGGCAGCTCGGCGAAACGGTGCATCAGCTCCCGTTGCTGCCAGCTGAGGATGTTGACCGCGAAACCGCCGTGCGCGCGGGCGTGCCGCACGGTGCGGCCGCCGGTGGCGAGGGAGACGAGCACCGAGGGCGGTTCGGTGGACAGGGAGAGCACGGCGTTGGCGGTGCAGCCGACCGGGCCGTCCGGCCCGGCGGTCGTGATGACCGCGACACCGGTGGCGAGCTGCGCCATGGCGGAGCAGAACTCCTCACGGCCGGGCAGCGTGGTGGGGGTGGTGGGCGCGGTCACGTCACCGGGTTCCTTCCGGGAGGCGGGTGCGGTGGGCGAGGGCCGCGGGCCGGTCCGCGGGAGGGGAGCGGTGCGGGCCGGACGCGGCCGGGCGGGCCCCGTCCAGGGCGGCCCGGACGGCCTTGCGGTCGGTCTTGCCGTTGAGGTTGAGGGGCAGTTCGGGCAGGCGCAGCAGGGTGCGGGGCACCATGTAGGCGGGCAGCCGCTCCTGCAGGGCCGCGAGCAGCGGCGCGGGGTCGGGGGCGTCTCCGGTGTAGACGGCCTCCAGCAGGGGGGTGGACCGCTCGGTGCGGGCCACGACCACGGCGTCGGCGACACCGGGGCACGAGCGCAAGGCCTCCTCGACCTCACCCAGTTCGACCCGGTAGCCGCTGATCTTCACCTGGTTGTCGAGGCGGCCGAGGTGTACGAGGGCGTCACCGTCACGGGCCACCCGGTCCCCGGTCCGGTACCAGTGGGAGCTGGTCAGCGGACCGCCCTCGTAGGCGGTGAGTCCCGCGTCCGGCTCACCGGTGGCGAACCGCCCCGGGTCGTCCGCCGGGTCGAGATAGCCGGGGAACCGCTGCGCGCCGCGGACGAGGAGTTCACCCTGGTCGGCGGGGCGCATCCGCTCGTCGACGACGACGATCTCGGCGCCGGGGTGGGCGGTGCCGATGGGCACGGTGCCGTTCGCGGTGTGCGGCCAGGCCGCCGGGTCCGCGGGCAGCCGGTAGCCGGTGCAGGTGACGGTCAGTTCGGTGGGGCCGTACAGGTTCTCCAGCCGGGCCTCCGGCGCGGCCTCGGCGAAGGCGCGGGCCTGCCGCACGGTGAGGGGTTCGCCCGCGAAGGCCGCGTACCGCAGCGTCGGCATGGACTTTGCCGGCAGCCGGCGCAGCCGGGCCGCGAGCGAGACGACCGAGGGCACGGAGAACCAGTGGGTCAGCCGGTGCCGCCGGACGAAACCGGCCGGGTCCATCAAGTCGTCCGCGTCGGCGACGACGAGGGCCGCCCCGGTGCTCCAGGCCACGAACATGTCGAACACGGAAGGGTCGAAGGTGAGGCCGAACGTCTGCGAGAGCCGGCTGTCCGGCCCGGCGCCGCTGCGTTCGACCGCGTGCCGCAGATAGGCGTCGGTGTTGGCGTGCCGGATCACCACCCCCTTGGGCCGGCCGGTGGAACCGGAGGTGAACAGGATGTACGCGGTGTCGTGCGGGCCGGGGCCGGGCAGCCGGCGCAGGTCCGGTGCGTCGGCCGGGTCCGTCAGGGCGACCGGGCGGAGCGGCGCGGCCCGCCCCGCCGGTCCGCTGTCGGCGGCGGCGTCGGCCAGGACCACTTCCGCGCCGGACTGCCGTACGACGGACTCGTTACGGCCCGGTGGAACCGCCGGGTTGAGCGGCACCACCGCGCCACCGAGCCGCTGCACCGCCAGGTAGGCCGCGTAGGTGACGGGGGTGCGCTCCGCCAGCAGGGCGACGCGACGGGGCGGGGGCGCGCCGGCGGCGAGCCGGGCGGCCAGGGACTCGGCGTGGGCTCGCAGCCGCGCGTAGGTGAGGGTGGTGCTCCCGGCGACGAGTGCGGGGCGGTCCGGGTGCCGGGCGGCCGTGCGGGCGAAGCGGTCCCAGAGGGTGAGGGCGGACGTCGGCACCGCGATCAGCTCCCCTGGCCGGCGGGTGACGCCACGTCGGCGAGCGCCGTGGGCACGCCGTAGCCGTGGGCGGCGTGCAGCGGCGAGGCCGCCGCCTCCAGCTCCGCGAGGACGGCGAACGCGCCGGTGACCAGGGACGGCCGGGGACGGCCCCGGCGAGCCGAGTTGGCCGCGAAGCGCAGCAGGCGCGGCAGTTCGCGCCACTTCGCGGTCGTGGCGCCGACGGCCCGGCGCTCCTGCGGGGACAGCGCGCCGTCGGCGGCCAGCAGGTGCGCGTCGCGGAACATGTGGTGCTGCGCCGCCGCCCACACGTCCTCCAGCACGCCCCGCCCGCCGTCGCCCCGCAGGTCCGCCAGCACCAGCCGCGCGGTCTCCTCCAGCGCGGCCGCCCCGGTCAGCCAGGTCCCGCCGGGCAGGTGTTCCGCGGTCGTGCCCTCCTCCTCGGCCAGCCACTGATACGTCTCCTGCGCCGGGGTGGCCACGGGGAAGCCGAAGGCCAGCGCGTTGCGTGCGCGGTGCACCTCCGACAGGCCCCGGGGAAAGGCCAGCAGGGCCGACAGCTCCGCCCCGGACAGCTCTCCGGCGAACGGCTCCTGGTGTCCGCCGCCGCTGAACAGGGCGGTGAAGCCGTCCACCACGTGCCAGCCCCCGTCGGGCGTACGGCCGTCCACGAGGATCAGGTGGGGCGCGTGGGCGTCCGCCGCGCCGGACAGCCAGGGCAGAAAGCCGCTGTCGGCGACCGCCAGCACCCGGCCGCGCGCGGCCAGTTCGGCGGCGATGCCGGTGAGCGCCGCGTCGGCGTCGGGCGCGCCCCGGTACGCGAGCCTGCGCCCGCCGGGCAGGTTGTCCAGGGCGCGGTCGTGATGGGAGAAACGGCCGGTGGCCGGGTCGACCGCGAGCCGCACGGCGCGGGCCACCAGACCGGCGCGGGCGGGCGCCCGCGCGGCCAGGTAGCCGGCGAGGTTCTCCGTGTAGCAGCTCAGTCCCCGGCTGAGGGGAGGGGTGACATCGGTACGCATCGGTCCTCCGCGGGACGGAATGGGAGTCGAGACGTGCGGGGCGCCGGGATCCGGTGGCCCGGTCAGGACGATCGGGGCGCCAGGATCCGGCGGCCGCGGGGGGCGTCCTGTGGGGGCGCGGGGTGTGCTGCGGGCGGCCCGAAGGCGCAGGCCAGGGCGACCGGTCCGGCGCCCGGGCCGGACCAGGGCGGTCGCCTCCACCGCAGCGCCCCCCAGGTGCCGGCCCGGCCGCCCGGCCCGGCGCGCACCCGCCACGGCGCGCCGGCCAGACCGGTGCCGCGCGCCTTCACGCACGCCTCCTGCACGGTCCAGATCCGGGCGAAGGCGAGGGCTGCCCGCTCGGGCGGCAGGCTCGCCAGGCGTGCCGCGGTGCCGGGTGCGCAGCAGCGGCGCAGCAGGGCGGCCGAGGGTTCCCTCGGCACCTGGACGTCGACGCCGACGTCCAGTCCCGCGGCGACGGCGGCGGCCGCGTAGGGGCCGCTGTGCGAGACGCTCACTCCGGTGTCCGGGGAACCGGGCAGCCGGGGGCGGCCGGCCGGTTCGGGGACCACCGGGGCGCAGGCGTCCTCTTCACCGGCCACCTCGGCGAGCAGCAGCCGCAGCAGTGCCCGGCCGGCCAGGTGCTCGCGGGCTCGCCAACCGGCCATGCCGGCGGCCGCACGGTACTCCTCCGGGCGCAACCGCCGCACGGCGCCCGGTGTGCCCAGCACGGTGTCCGCGGGCGCCAGGGCGACGACGACGCCGGGAGCCGGTGCCCACAGACGGACCCCGGGCGCACCGGGCGGACCGGCCGCCTCGGCGGGCGGCCGGCGCCGGGCGGGGAGCGCGACGGCCGACGGGAGGGGAACGGTCTCAGGCAAGGGTGGTCTCCTGGTCCAGCAGACTGAGCGAGCCGTTCGCCAGGTGCAGCCGGTCGTTGCCGTAATTCAGCGAGGCGGACCTCAGATCGCGCAGGGCGCGCTCCAGGCCGAGCGGCTGGTGGCGGAGGTAGCCGTGGCGCAGCCCCACCAGCTCGATCAGCTCGTCCACCGCGGCCGGGCACTGCTCGGAGGCCGTCACCTTCAAGGCGTTGACCAGCAACTGCCAAGGGGCGCCGCCCCGTTCCCGCTCGGACAGGGAGACGTACACGTCGGCGGCGTGGCTGAGCATCGCCTGGACCGTGTCGACGCGCTGGCGGGCCCGGGACAGCCGGGTCAGCAGCAGCTCGCTTTTCAGGTCGCGGCGGCGGCGCTCCTCCGGGCTGCGCAGCAGCCGCAGGGTCCGGGAGAGGGCTCCGGCCGCGGTGCCCAGCCAGCAGGCGCTCCAGCCGAGGTGGGCCAGCGGGGCGAACACGTCGACCATGACCCGGCGGAACTCGCCGTGCGCGCCCACGACCTGGTCGTGCGGCACCGCTCCGGTGAGGCGCATCGGCACACTGTGCGTTCCGCGCATGCCCAGCGGGTCCCAGCCGCCGAGGACCTGCACGTCCAGTTGCTCCCGCTCGGCGTAGACCAGCGACACCTGGCTGTCGGAGGTGGCGCCGGGCGCGAGGACGGTGATCAGGAAGGCGTCGGCGTGGGGGCCGCCGGTGACGATCGGCGCCATCCGGTCCAGTTCGACGAGGCCACCCGCGCGCCGGGTGTCCGTGCCCGAGCTGAGCAGATGGCCGCCCTTGCCGGCCTCGGTGGTCACCGACCCCAGGTACAGGTCGCCCCGGGCGACGCGGGGCAGGACCCGTTCGCGCAGTTCCTCGGAGGCGTGGTGGACCAGCGCCGCGACCTGCTGGCCGTGCATGGCGAACACCATGGCGGCCGACATGTCGTGACGGGCGATCAGTTGCGAGGCGGCGAGCAGATCGGACACCGAGCCGCCCAGGCCGCCGTAGCGGGCCGGGACCAGCAGTCCGAGGAAGCCGGAGGTGCGCATCGCGGTCAGCCCGTCCAGCGGGAAGGCCGCCTTCTCGTCGCTCTCCGCGGCGTGCCGCTCCACCGCGTGCAGCACGGGCGTCAGCCGCTCGGCGAGAGCCTGGTCGAGCGCTTTCACCGGGCGTCCTGCAGGGAGGCGGAGCGGGCGCTCTCCACGGCGGCCCACAGACTGCCGGCGGTCTCGAAGTTGGCGTCGGTGAGCTGGTCGTCGGGGAGCGTCACCCCGCAGTTGTCCTCCAGGTCGAAGACGAGATCGATGGCCTGCATGGAGTTAAGCCCCAGGTCGCGCAGCCGGTCCTCGGGGCGCAGCTCCTGCTCGGGAGTCAGGTAGCGCAGGTGGGGACGGAGCGTGTCGACGAAAGCCTGGTCCATGGTGGGTCTCCTGAGAGTGAGTGGGTGCCTGGGGGAGAGGTGTGGTCCTCGTGCGGGCGCGGGGAGGCGGTCGCCGGTCAGCCGTCGCGGCGGACGAAGGCCAGCCGGTCGCTGCGCAGCACCACGCCGTCGTCGGTGACGACCTCCAGCGGGGCCGGGTGGCCCAGGAAGAGCGCGAGGCTGGCGTGCAGGCCGTACGCCCCGGTGTTGGGTACGGCCAGCAGGTCGCCGGGGACGACGGCGGGCAGCGGGTGTGAGCGCGCCCAGGTGTCGAGCGGGGTGCACAGCGGGCCGCAGATCATGGCGGGGCCGGGGGACGCGGTGGGGTCCGCCGGGGGCCGGTCGGGGTGGGGGTCGTTGGTGCTGGTGCTGGTGCTGGTGCTGGTGCTGGTGGCGGTGGCGGTGGCGGTGCCGGCGTCGGGTGTCGGAGTGTCGTCCGGCCGGACCACATCGGGGTGCAGTGGTGGCACCCGGCGCAGTCCGGCCATGCCGCCGAGGTGGTTGATGCCAGCGTCCAGCACGACCACCCGCTGGCCGTGGGAGGTCTTCACGTCCAGCACGCGGGTGAGCAGCCGCCCGCAGGTGGCCGTGAGGTAGCGGCCCGACTCGAAGGCCACCGTGGGCGCGTTCCGCCGCCAGCCGGGCAGGGCCGCGTCCAGCTCGCGCGTCAGGCGCTCGGCGAGCCCCGGGTAGGCGGGCAGGTCCCCGGCGCGCGCGTACGGGGCGGCGAAACCGCCACCGAGGTCGACGGTGCGCAGCGGTACCGGCAGTGCCTCGCACAGGGCGCGGGCCACCCCGATCGCCTCGCCGAAGGAGTCGGCGAGCGCCTCCTCGTCGGCGATGTTGGTGGCCAGGTAGAGGTGGAGGCCGGCGATGCGCGCGTGCTCGCCGCCCGTGTACCGCTCGGGCCGAGCGGCGATGTCCTCGGCGTCGGCGCCGAACGCCGACGGGCTCCCGGTCATGCGCAGTCCGGCTCCGCGGCTGCCGCCGCCGGGGTTGACCCGCAGCAGGTAGGTGACGTCCGCGCCGTGCCGGGCGGCGGCCCCGTCCAGCTGGGTGATGCCGTACTCGGAGTCCACGGCGAAGTCGCGGACTCCCGCGCCCAGCGCCTTGTCCAGGTCCTCGTCACGCTTGCCGGGGCCGGTGTAGAGGATGTCGGCGGGCGGCACCCCGGCCTCCAGGGCGGCGTCCAGCTCGCCCGGCGAGCTGACCTCGGCCCGGCAGCCGAGGGCGTACAGCGCGGACACCACGGCCGGATGCGGGTTGGCCTTCAGGGAGTAGTACAGCTCGCTCGGCCGCGGCAGCCAGGTCCGCAGCCGCTCGTGGGCGAAGCGCACCGCGGACAGGTCGTAGTGGTACGCCGGTGTCGTGGTGGCCAGCGAGGCGGGGGCGTCGGACGGGTGGAGCGCCGAGGTACGGCCGGTCACCGGAGCGCCGTCCAGTGCGAGGTCAGTCACGGCCGGCCTCCGCGAGCCGCCCGGCCAGGACGGCCTTCGCGGTCTTGCCGTTGGCGTTGACGGGCAGCGCGTCGACCGCGTGGCAGGTGCGGGGCACCTTGTAGTCCTCCAGGTGCTCCCGCAGTCGGGGCAGGACGGTGGCGGGGTCGGCCGTGCCGGTGACGACCAGGACCGCCTCGGGGCGGGTGGCGTCGGGCGGCAGGACGGCCGCGGTGTCCACGTCCGGCAGCCGGCGGGCGGCGGCCTCGACCTCGATGGCGCTCACCCGGAAGCCGTCCTGCTTGTAGATGTCGTCGCGCCGGCCGGCGAAGTACAGCCGCCCGTCCTCGTCGGTCCAGCCGTAGTCGCCGGTGCGCAGTTCGGGGAAGAGTCCGTCGCGCCGGGGGAAGCGGGTGGCGGTGAGTTCCGGGCGGCGCCAGTAGCCGGCCATCACGTTCGCCCCGCGCACGGTGATCTCGCCGACCTCGCCGGCCGGGAGCCGCCGCCCCTCCTCGTCCACCACGAACACCTCGGTGCCGGTCAGCGGCCGCCCGCAGCTGCCGGGGCGGATCGCGTCCTCGTCCGGTTCGGAGATGGTGAGCCGCTTGCACTCGGTGAGGCCGAACATCAACCGGACGCTCAGTCCGGGCAGTTCCTCGCGCAGGGCGTGCGGGATGTCGGCGGGCAGCGCGGCACCGGTGTTGGTCAGCAGCCGCAGCGGCGGCCGTGCCGCGTCGCGTCGGCGGCGCAGCAGACGCACCAGCGCGGCGGAGACCGGCGGTACCGCCGGCAGGACGGTCGCCTGGCTGCGCACCAGGTTGGCCAGGAGCGCGGGGCCGGACTCGGTGGCCGACCCGAGCCATACGTGACTGCCCGCGAGCGCGCCGAGGAACACCTGGTAGAGGCCGTAGTCGAAGGACAGCGGCAGCGGGCAGTAGACGACGTCGTCGGCGCGGTACTCGAGCCGCTCGGCGATGGCGTGCACCGCGAACAGCATCTGCTGGTGGGTGGAGACCACGGCCTTGGGCATCGCCGTGGTGCCCGAGGTGTAGATGAGGCACACCGGGTCGACGGGCAGCGGGCCGTCGCCGGGGCCGGTGCCGGAGGCGGCGCCGGCAGCGGAGTCAGTGTCCGAGGTGGCCCCGGCGGCGAGTCCGCTGTCCGAGGTGTCGCCGGCGATGAGGACGGTGTCCGAGGTGTGGCCGGCGGCGGGTTCGGTGTCCGGGAGGTCACCGTCGGCGGAGGTGGCCGGGTCCGTGGCGGCGGCCCGTGACAGGTCGTCGACGTCCTCGGGAGCCACCGCGGCGACGCCCGCCTCGCGCACGGCTGCCCGGGTGGCGGGCGACGCGGCGACCGCGAGGGCGGGCTCACAGTCGGCGAGCACGTGGCGCAGGACGTCACCGCGGACCTGCTCGTGCAGAACGGAGAAGACGACACCGAGCCGGGACGCCCCGAACAGCAGCGGCACCAGGACGGGACCGCTGTCGCTGGTCACCACCAGCCGGTCGCCGCGCCGCAGTCCCCGGGCGCGCAGCGCCGCCGCGCAGCGGTGGGCGGCCCGGACCAGCTCGGCGCGGGTGAGCGTCACCTCGCCGCAGGTGACCGCCGGGGCGTCGGCGCCGGCACCGGGCAGATCGAGCAGCTCGTGCAGCACGGTGGCGTGGGAGCGGGTGTTCACGCGTGCGCCACCTCCGCTCCCGCGGTGGTGCGCAGCACGAGGCCGACCAGCCCCTCGACGCTGCGCAGGACGGCCGCGTCGAGGTCCTCGGGCGCGAACTCGACCCCGTACATCTCCTCCAGACGTTCCACCGTCTCCACCATCTGGAAGGAGGCGAAGCCCTCGAGGCGGCTCAGGTCTTCGGTGGCGGCGACCGCCTCGGGGCTGGCGCCCAGGATGTCGGCGACGGTGTGCACCACCGTCTGGCGTACGTCTGCGGGCTCGTGGGGCATGGCCTCTCCTGGATGCTCGGTGGCCGCGCGCACGGCGGACTCCGCGTCCGCGCGCAGCAGTTCGGCGAGGGCGGGGTGGATCTGCGGGGGTACGGGACGGCCGCGTTGCACGCGGCGCGCGGCCAGGTAGCACTGGCCGGCCAGGGTCTCCCAGGCGGCGGCCCGCTCGGCGGCGGCGCTCGCCACGGGGGACCCGGGCAGGTGGTGAGCGGCCCAGGCCGCGTGCAGCCGCCGTGACCGGCTCAGCAGCCAGGTCTCCAGCAGCAGGGCCGCGCACGCCTCCTGTTGGTCCGGGTGGTCGCGGAAGGCAGCCGCATAGCGCTCGGGAGCGTCACCGGCCAGCAGCCGCCGGCCGTCCTCGGCGTTACGGCCCAGGATCTCCGGCACCGGCGACCGGGCGGGCGGCGCGCCGCGCACCGGCACCGGGAGGGTGGGCGAGCCGTCGAACAGCGCGGCCGCCTGGGCGCGGTCGTACGAGCACACCACCGGCTCCGCCCGGCCGTAGGGCGTCTCGTTGTCGTAGGCGTCCACCGCCTCGACGCGGGCGCCCCCGTCCACGGCCCGCAGCAGGAGGCTGTGTTCCATGTGCTGGTGGCCGTGGTAGGGCAGCCACGGCATGCGGAACGCGTCGCCGACGACGTAGAGCGGACTGCCGTCCTCGGGCAGCAGGTCCAGCAGCGCCCGGCCGTCCGACACGGGCCGTCCGGGGACCAGGCTCAGGCCGAGGACGTCGCCCATCCGCTCGATCCGCTCGGCGGCAGGCTCCTCGACGGTGGGGAGGGCTCCGCCGGCTCCGGCGCGCGGCGTGAACGCCGTCCGGCCGCCGAGTGCGAGGTGGGTGCCCGGTCCGTGGCGTGCGTCGGCCAGCACGGCCGCGTTGACCTGCACGCAGTCCAGTGCCGTGGTGTCGATGCCGCGGATGGCCTCGACGAGCGGGTCGCCGTCGTGATGGGAGGCCTTCGCGCAGGGCCCCACAGGCGCGCTCACGCGACCCGCTCCGGCGCCTCGGACGTGGAGCGCACGATGTCCACGAGGTCGCCGACCGTGTAGACGCCGGCGAGTCGCTCGTCGGGTATGGCGAAGCCGAAGGTGTCCTCGATGTCCTCCAGGACGTGCACGATCGCCATCGAGTCCATGCGCAGGTCCTGCTCCAGTCGGGTGTCGGCGGTCAGCGCGGACGAGGCGGTGGCGGGAAGGTGTCGGGCGTGCGCGCTGATCAGGGGCGTCAGGGCGCGCAGGACGTCGTTCGTGGTCATCAGGTGGGATCTCCTCCGCGTAGGGCAGCGGAAAGGGGGAGGCTCAGGTGAGGGGCGAGGGCGCACACCGGCGCCAGGTGAGCGGGTGGTACGGCTCAGGGGCACCCGTCGTGAGGGTTCCGGTGAGGGAGTGCGGGCGGCGGTACGGACCGCCGGTGCGGGTGACGGGACGGCGGACGACGGTCACCAGCCGGTGTTTTCCATCCGGTCCGGTTCGGTCCGCAGGGGGAATTACCGCGAACCACTCAAGAGGCGGCGGTGCGGCGAGGACAAGGACAAGGACATGCCGAAGGTACGTCGTCGGCGTCGGAGGTCCGGTACCCCGAAGTCCACTTCATATCGCTCTCGTTCCGTCGGCGTTCCCGCGAGGCGGGATCGTGCAGGGAGATTGCGTGAGCGACGTACGACTAGCCAGTCTGCCTCGCTCCATGCGAACCAATTCCGGAGTGTCTGAAAAGCGATACAGGTGAGGCGTCTCCGCTTCCCGGGCGGAAGGTGAAGATCATTCCCGCCGTATTCTCAGGACCTACTGATCAAGACCATGATCACCCCTGCCGCACGCCACCGAACCACGCTGCGAAGCACGGCCGGCACGAGCCGAAAAGTGCCTCCCGCAGCGGAGATCAAGCCAGGAAGCCGACGCTTCCCGTTGTGGCCTTGCGCCGACTAGTGGGGTCGTGCAAGTGTTTTGAGGGTTCTGGCGCGCCCCCCACCCATCACGCCGGAGCAGATTGCGCACGGCCCTTCCGCGGCAGGTTCACGCGGTTGTTCATCGTCACCGGTCGTGCCTTTTCAGAGCAGCGGCAAAGCGCCGGAAAAGAAACAGGTGCCTTCCCGCGGAATGCGGCATGTGTCACGTGGCCGAGAAAACCGTGCCGAAAATCCATCGAAGCCGGTCGACGCTGCCCGCATTCTTTCGACTGCCCCGTGAGGTCCCTTGAGGCCCCCTCGGAACAACCGAGACGACCGAACAACCGAAAGGCCGGCATGAACGACCCCCGCACGCCCCTCGCCACCCTGCGAACCCCACGCCCCGCGGACGCTCCGGCGGTCTGGCGACTGGTGCGCGACTCCGACATCCTCGACACCAACAGCCTGTACTACTACCACCTCTGGTTCCGTGACTTCGCCGCGACGTCCGTGGTCGCCGAGACGGACGACGGCCAGGTCATCGGCTTCGTCACCGCCTACATCCGCCCGTCGCGCCCCGACACGCTGATGGCCTGGCAGTCGGCTGTCGATCCCGCTCACCGGGCCCCGGGCCTGGCCACGCGGATGATGCACGAGCTGGCCGACCGGGCCGCCGGCCTGGGGGCCACCTGCGTGGAGACCACGGTCAACCCCGGCAACCGCGCCGTCGCCCTCATGCTGCGCAGGTTCGCCCACGAACGCGGCCTCGACGTCCACACCGAAGTCCTGTTCACCGCGGAGGACTTCGCCGGTGACGAGGGACACGAGGCCCATCCTCCGGAGGTGCTGTACCGCATGACCCCCGCCGTACCGGCCCCGGTCCCGGCCGCCTCCGACTCCGCCTCTGCTTCGGCCTCCGACTCCGCTTCCGCCCCCGCTCCCGCCGTCGCGGCGCACGCGCGATGAGCGACGCGCCCTTCCACAGCACGGTCGAGGACGGCCTCGCCCTCCTCACCGTGGCCGGCAGCGGCACCGGGAACGCGCTCGGCGGCTCCTTCTGGGAGCAACTGCACGCCTTCATGGAAGGCGCCCGCCGACGCGACGACATCCGCGCCATCGCCCTCACCGGCGCAGGTGGCACGTTCTCCGTGGGCATGGACCTGCGGTGGTACGTCGTACGACTGCGCAGGGCCCAGCGCTCGGGGAACGCCGCCTTCATGGACGAGGACGTGCGTCTCCTCCAGCGAGCGGTGAGCGCCGTCGCCGACTGCCCCAAACCCGTCGTCGCGCTCATCGAGGGCGAGTGCACCGGGGCCGCCCTCGAACTGGCCGCCGCCTGTGACATCCGCTACGCCACCCGCAGCGCCCGGTTCGCCCTGCCGGAGGCCGAACTGGGCATCGTCGCCGACCTCGGCGGACTGCAACGGCTGCCGCTGCTGATCAACCAGGGACACCTGCGGGAGCTGGCGTTCACCGGCCGTACCGTCGACGCGGCCCGGGCACTGCGCATCGGCCTGGTCAACGACCTGTACCCGGACGCGACGGCACTGCGCCGGGCAGCGCGGGAACTGACCGACGACCTGCGCCGGCATCCCGCGCACGTCATGGAGGGCATCAAGCGCACCCTCGACCTCGTCCACCAGGACGGTACGCGACGCGGTCTCGACCACTGCGCGCACTGGAACGGCGTCCATACCGGACCCGACGGCCTGAGCGAGGCCATGGCCGCCCGGCTGCGGCGCCCGGCCGCCCCCGGCGCAGACACCCACCTCCGGAGCACGGCCGCCCCCTGAACACCTGCCCCGCCGACTGGCCCCAGGCGTCCCTCCGCGTCCCCCGACGGGATCCCCAACGGCACCGAACCTCGAGGAGGAAGGCACATGAACGAATCCGTCGCAGGGCGGTCGCGGCCGCGCCCCGCCCTGGTCCGCGGGCTGGCCCCGCGCTTCGCGCTCATGATGTGCGATCCGCGCGTCGCCCCCGCCCTGTGCGTGTCCTGCGTGGAGGACACGATCGAGGTGCACTACCCCGAGAGCCGCATCCAGTGCGGCCTGCTGCGCCTGCCCGCCCGCGGTCTTCTGTGCTCCTTCCGGGTCACCCACCTCGC
This sequence comes from Streptomyces sp. JB150, assembly GCF_011193355.1. Classification (GTDB taxonomy): domain Bacteria; phylum Actinomycetota; class Actinomycetes; order Streptomycetales; family Streptomycetaceae; genus Streptomyces. The sequence goes on along the minus strand of NZ_CP049780.1, from coordinate 91,590 downwards.
CCCGGACGGCTCGCCCGAGGAGCGGCACCGTATGGACCTCGTGCTCGACGGCCCGGTCGGGTCCGCCGCGCAGCGCGAAGCCGTCCTGCACCGGTTCCACGCCTTCCGGTGCGCGGCCGCCGCCACCCGCCTCCGGCTCGCCACCCGCGTCCTGCGGCCCGCCGACTGCGGGCACCGCCCGACGGCGCGGAGCCACATGATCGCGGCCTGAGCGAAGCCACGATGAGCAGTTCCCCGTCCACCCGCCCGCCCGCTCCCAGATGGGGGCCGAGATGAGGACTGAGCGCCTTCGCTCCTCACCCTCGACCAGCGAGCGCCCCGCACGTCACGTCGGACGGCATCGCCGTCACCCACGGGACACCGCCCTTGCCGCCCCGTTCCCCTCACCACGCCCGAGCCGAGCCGACGGCTCCGCGGTCCCGACGGGAGCTCTCGTGTACGGCAACGGAGACGTCGATGCGGTCACCCGGCGCTGGGCAGACGGCGGTGTGCGGGGTGTCAGGCGTGGGCGGCGTCGGGGGTGAGCAGGGTGTCGGCCTCGGTCACACGCAGCACGCCGGCGGGCTGTTGCCGAAGGCCGGTGACGAGGAGCCGGCCGCCTTCTGCCATGAGGCGGCGGCGCAGCTTGAGCAGCAGGTTCAGGCCGGTGGAGTCCATGAAGGACACCCCGGACATCTCCACGTGCAAGGTCTTGCCGTCGAGGGGGATGGTCAGGGTCACCTCTTCGAGAGCGTGGCACGAGGCGAGATCCATCTCCCCGGCCACGGTGATGACGGTGCGGTCGGCGTGCTGGTGCGCGGTGACGGTGAGGTCGTTCATGGTTCGCCCCTCGTTTCCGTGGGTCGAGCCCATCGACACCCCCTGGGCTGGGGGTATCAAGCGCGTGACGTGGGGCCACGCACAGTCGAGCAAGACAACCCGTACCGCGTCCCGGCCACTCGAGGTGACCTTCGGGGCGGCGCGGGGCCTCCTACCGAACCAGGCTGGTTGTCCGTCCAACGTCGCACAGATCGGGCACCGGCCGCCATCAAGCCCTTGCAAAGGAGGCGTCCCGGCACCTCGGCGATGACCTCCAGCGGCGAGGCAGCGGAAGAAGGCGGAGGAGCGGCGGGTACTGCGACGCGTGGATCACACGGGCGGGGCGCGGTCGAAGGCAGACCTCAGACCAGACCGCGCCCGCACGGAACGGTCAGGTCTTTCGGTGGGCGGCCCCGGTGAGGGTGCGGCGTCCGCGGTCGGACGGGGCGCGCCGCCTGGCCAGTACCGCCTGGTCAGCGCCTGCGGCCGAAGGTCGACCCCCCCGAGCCCAGTCCCGCTACGTGAAGGGCCAGCAGGGTGAGGCCGAGCAGCATGAGGTTGGTGGCGCTGAAGAGGTCGTCGGTCTCGATGTCCGCTGCGCCGAGGATGAAGGCGATGAAGAAAAGGATCGCGGAGATGATCGCCAGCATGGTCGTCCCTCCCCGGGGAGGAGCCGTATGTTCCGCTGTCCGAATGCCCCCGATGGGCCGCCCCATACGGTGGCGGAACGCGAACCGCTGACGGAGGCGCTCTAACGACGGATGCCGACTGTCGCACAGGCCGCCCCATCGCACGAGTCGACCCCGTCACTTCTCACCGGCCGGCCGGCTGGGACACCCCGCTGCCCAGGAGCCGTCGGCCGCGGCGTAGCGCCGAGCGGTGGGCAGGGGGCGAGCCCGGCGGGCGAGACGTGGGCTCAGACGGTGGAAGGGGGTGCCAGGGCCTCTTCGAGGGTGGGATGGAGGGGGAGGAGCGTGTCGAGGCCGACGATGTGCAGCAGGTCGAGGACGCGCCGGGGGGCGGCGGCCAGGCGCAGTGAGCCGCCGTGGGCGCGGGCGGTGTTGTGGGCGGCGACCAGGACGTTGATGCCGCTGGAGTCCATGAAGGTGACGTGGTGGAAGTCGATGACCGCGTGGGGGGCGGAGTCGGGCGGCAGGGTCAGGGCCTCATGGAAGACACCGGCCGTGGTGTGGTCGATGGCCCCGGCCAAGGCGACGACGTGCACGCCGTCGGCGGTGGTGCGCTGGGAGACGGACAGGCGGATCTCGCTCATGGGCGTCTCCGTCGGGGTCGTCGGTGCCACCTTCACTGCTGCGAGGCCGCTGCTCCACGCAAGCGTATGCCTCCCCCTGATGTCAACCGGGTCGGCTCGGGCTGGAATCACCTGGACCGGGGCAGCCGGGAAGGGACCGTGCGATGCTTTCGGGACACACGGTGATGTTCGTGTGACGATCACGTGAGACAGGGCGGGCGCATGGAGCAGGCCGCGGGGGACGAAGGACGGAAAACACAGGACGTGCTGTCGGTGTCGGTTGCCTATGACGGCGACCCTTCGTGCATCGGGGCCGCCCGGCATCTGGCCATCGGCTTCCTCACCGAGGTCCAGGCCGTGCACGGTCTGCCGGTGTCCGAGCGGGCGATGGGCATGACCCAGCTGGTGGTCAGCGAGCTGGTCACCAACGCGGTGAAGTACGCGCCCGGCCCCCTCATGCTGGACCTGCAGATCATCCAGGGCGCGGTACGGGTGTCCGTGTGGGACAGCGACCCGGTGCTGCCGGATATTGCCGCCACCGACCCGCAGCGCATCGGCCGTCACGGACTGGAGATCACCCTCGCGGTCAGCCAGGCGTACGAGGTACGCCGGGAACCGGTCGGCAAACGTGTCACCGTTCTGATCGCGCTGGCCGACGACCCCGGCGCAGACATCGCCGGCCGCACCACGCCCTGACGACTGCGCCCCCGCGGCCGGCGAGAGCCATCCGTCTGGCTGAAGTTCAGTCGGGCAGCATCTCGAGCGTCAGGCCCAGTGCGGCTGCCAGTTCGATCGTCCTGCCCGGTGTCGGGCACTGCCTGGCCAGACCGGCCCGGTCGAGGCGGCGGTCACGGGCTTGGAAGAGAACCTTCGCAGCAGGATGCCCACGCATCGCGTCCACGGAGAGTCCGTCGGCGAGTCGGCGCGCTGTGGCGGCCAGGGTGGGGATCGTCGCCCGCAGCCCCGCGGCCCACTCTTGGACCTCCTCCAGCCAGCGCCGCGCCGCTGGGCCGGACATCGAGGAGTACCGCTTCACCGCATGGGCCAGCTCCGGCCAGGTGGCGTCCTGCCAGGGCCTGGTTTTCAGGACGGGCAACTGCCACTGGCGCTTCATCGCCGACCAGTGGTCCGCTCGCGCCTTCACCGAATGGACCCTGAATTCCGGGAGGCACAGCGCGGTCAGGTTCCAGCCGTGGCAGGCACCGGTGTCGAGACCGAAAATCCTGCCGCCGCGGATCATCGGTTCCGGCCGGTGACGTGATGGCCGAACACCACCGGCTTGACATCGGTGTAGTGCTCGTACCAGTGGCTGTCCGGAAACAGTGCCGCGAGTTCGCGTTCGCCCCTCGTCGTGCCGCAGAGGATTGCCTCCCGCTGGTCGGGCAGAGGAATCCCGGACAGCATCGCGGCGTGGACCACACGGACGTGCTCGTCCTCGAAGTAGTACGGCAAGTCCGCATCCACTCGACCGTTTCGGCGTAGTGGTCGCCGAGTTGCAAGCGCGTGATTTCTTGTGCGTGAGAGAAAATACCGCGCACGTGCTTCCGCTCATGATTGCCCATGACCACGACCGAGTTCGGCCGCTCACGAAAATGCCCGACCACCGCACCCGGCGCTGGGTCGCGGTCGACCAGATCGCCGACGCCGATCAGCAAGTCGTCCGGTTGGATGTCGACTTCATCGAGCAGTTGGAGCAGCTCGTCGAAGCAGCCGTGGATATCGCCGATGATGACCGTACGCCGCATGCGGAAGACCGTAGGGAGGCAGTGATGCGGCAGACAAAGGATCATGTGTGCGATGGGGCGGCTGACTTGGGGGAGCCGCGACGGCAGAGCAGCAGAGGCGGAGCAGCAGAGCAGCTAAGCAGCAGGGCGGCCGGGCGCAGCCCGACGACCGACTCCGCTTCCCGCCCTCGAGTCCCGGCCGGCCAACCCGGAGGAAGCAGGGATAGGTGCCCGGACTCGGGGCACATGATCGCGTGAACGACTCGTGTAAATGGCAGTGACAAGGGAGACTCCCCGATGCTGATGGCACACCCGGCCGTGCTGGAGAACCTGATCGAGCAGTACGAGACGCTGCGCGCGCTGCACGCCGAGAACGGCAGCCCGGAGGCGCGTCGGCGTCTGGAGGACGTCACCTACACCCTGTGTGTGGCCACCGGCACCCGCGACATCGACTCCGCCCTCGTCGCCGCGCGCTACCGACTGCCTGGCGCCCGTCCCACGGACGACTCACTCCTCACCGCCTGAGAGCCGTACAGCCGCCCGCCACTTCGCCACCAGAAACAGCGACGCCGCGCCCTGGCCGACTTCTCCGACGGCTGGGCGCGGCGGGTGGAACGATCCCTTGAGGATGAGGGCGTGGGGGGAGGGCTTCGGGGACATTCAGTTCGGTGACGGGCTTACCAGATGGGCTTGCGCCTTTCTTCGGAATGGCGGAGGCCCTTTTTGTGTGCGCTGCCGAGTTCGGCGGTCGTGAAATGTTTATTGGGCGAGGATGAGGGTGGTGGGGGTGTGGGTGGGGTGGTGGGTTATGGTGGTGTAGCCGGCTCGGGTGAGGTCGACGCTGCGCGGCCCCAGGTCACCGGTTGAAGACCTCAGGTTCCGCAGCTGCAGGGGTGGACTCGTACGTTGTCGATGACGGGGCCTCCGGGTGTGGAGGAGGTGGTGCTGGCGAAGGCGAGGGTGGTGGTGTCGGTGCGGGCGATGAAGGCGAAACGCTGGTTGACGTAGCCCATGGCACCGAAGGACTTGCCGGCGGTGTCGAAGGAGAAGTCCTGGACGCTCTGGCCGTCGACGAGGACCTTGCCGGTCTTGACCCGCGGGGTCGCTGCCGGGTTGCCGGCCAGGGCGTAGGTCACCGTGTAGGCCTCGCCCGGGACGGTGGTGAAGGTCTGTGCCAGAGTCGCGGGTTCTCCGGCGTTCAGGTCGACGGACTGGCCGCCCTCGGCTGCCTGCCAGAAGCCGGTGCCGATCAGATCCGCGGCTCCGGAGGTGATCTGCCACGGGCCGATGGACTCCCCCACGCGCAGAACTTTGAAGGTTTTCGCCGTCAGCACGGGGGATTCGAAGCTGCCGTTGTCGAGGCCGCCGGCAGTGGGGGCGGCGGCCGCGGTGCCGGTGGTGGTGAAGAGGCTGGTGGCCGCGATCGCGGTGATGCAGGCACACGCGAGCAACATGGATTGTCTCCTGGTGGTGAGGGACGGGATGACGAGGAGGGGTGAGGTCTGTGTCGTTTCGCCGGCTTCGGCCTTCTTCCGGTTCCGCTTGGGCGGCGGGAGGCGGAAGGCGGGTACGCGTGGGGCGTCGGACGTGTCCGCCTGCTCGCGTGCGCCGGTCCGGCAGGCCGCGAGCGACACCGGTGGGGTGCGCTATGCGTTCGCCGCAGGGGCCGGGTGGGGTGCCGGCCCTTTTCGGCCTGCACCCCACCCGGCCTGCGACGTGGCCCCGATCGATGTCCGGAGGGGAGGCGGGGTCTGCTGCCGGATCAGCAGCCGCAGGTGTTGACCTGCACGTTGTCGATGACCGGTCCGAACCGGAGACTGGAGGTGGTGCTGGCGAAGCTGAGTGTGGTGGTGGGGTTCTTGGCCACGAAGGCGAACTTCCGCATCTCGTAGCCCATGTTGCTGCGGCTCTTGCCGGTGATGTCGAAGGAGAAGTCCTGTACGGCCTCACCGTTGACGAGGGCCTGGCCGGTCTTCACCGCCGGGGGACCGTCGGGGTTGCCGGCCAGGGAGTAGGTGACCGTGTAGGGGTCTCCGGGGATGGTGGTGAAGGTCTGCGCCACCGTGCCGGGGCCGTCGCCCCTGGTGTTGAGGTCGACGCTCTGCTGGCCCTCGGCCGCCTGCCAGAATCCGTCGTCGACCAGGTCGACGGCGCCAGCCGTGACTTGCCAGGGGCCGAGGGAGCTTCCTGCGGGGACGATCAGGTAGCTGTTCGCCGGTACGGTGGGGGATTCGAAGCCTCCGTTACCGAAGTCGGGGACCGGGGCGGCTGTTGCGCCGCCGGTGGCGGTGAACACGGCGGCGACCGTGGCCGCGGTGACCAGGACACGCTTGAGCGGCATGGGATCCTCCTTGGAGAAGGCGTGCAGTGGGTGGGAGCGGAACATGCGGTGGGGCGGGGCGGGCAGGGTGGGCGCTCCGGCCGGACGGGGCTGGCACCCCGGCGGGCGAGCGGGGGGCGGGGGGTTCTTCTTGTGCGAAGGGTGAGGAGTCGTCCGCCGGTCAGGCGGTCAGGCGCCGGTCGGGGCAGGGGTTCTTTTCGGTGACTTTCCTTGGCCGGTTCGGTCGCGGCCGCCAGTCATTGATCTTGATGGCGCGGATGCCGGTGTATCCGACGATCTGCGTCTGGGCGGGGCGTGTGGGGCCGTCGTCCAGGAAATTGCCAATGCCCCGGTTGCCGCCGACCGCGGAGACGGAGCGGAACGCAAACCGGGTGAGGGTCTGACCCGGGGGGACGGTGTAGGTGCCGGTGTAGTGGCGCCACGCCCTGTCGTCGGTGAACTGCTGCTGCGGAACTTCGGCGCCAGGGTCGCCGATGTCGAGGACCATGGTGTCCGAGCCGAGCCGGCCGCGGTGCCACAGGCGCCAGTACAGCTTGGTGCCCGGAGTGGTGGGCAGGTCCTGGGAGAGCGTGGATACCTCGTTGGCGTTCAGCTCCGCGAACTGCTTGCCTTCCTTGGCCTCCACACCCCGGTAGCCGTCACGCCACAGCTCGATCTTGTGGTCGGACGCGGTCGTGCGCCAGCCGGGTGCGTGCTTGGGTGCCTGCGGCTGCGAGGCGTCCGGCAGAATCTCGTGGTCGGTCACCTGCGGCTGCTCGAAACTGCCGTTGACCAGCGGGACACGCACGGGAGCGGCTGTGGACACGGCTGTCCCCCATTTCCTTCGCTTCAGTGTGATGCGGCAACGACCCTGGCTGCTCCCCTTCCGTCGAAACTGCGAGGGCTGCGGACAACACCGGGAGAACAGCACACACCGGAATTCCTGGGAAGCGGCTGACGATATTTCCGGCCATGCGTCGCCGGCGCGTTTGGGCCGCATATCCCGAGGCAGGTGCACGCAGCCCCATCCGCAATAACGTTCCCGCAGCGGACAGCCGAATGCACGCGCCCCTCGCTGAACATACGTCACATCACGGACCGGCAGAAGAGCACCTGAAACAGACCAGTCGCGTAAGCCGTTCAGTTGGCCTTACACGGCAGCTAATTGACGAGCCTGCGCACCTGATCGGGTTCCGCCATCCCGACAGCCCTACAGGGTTACGCTTTCATCGACACACCGCACCATACGGCAACATGAAGACGATACATAAATATAACATGAATTATCTTTGCAGGTTATGCGGCCTGCAATTTTCCGCTATACAAGGTGATGGCTCAGCCGCCCAAAAGGACGGCTTTCAAGGAGGTCACCGTGAAGACACCCAGGCGAGCATTCGCCGCCGGCCTGTCCGCCCTCACGCTCAGCACGACGATGCTGGCCGCCGGATCGGCCGCACCCGCGAGCGCCGCCCCGCTCAACACCAAACTGGAGGCCCACCACAGTGGCAGGTGCCTGGACGTGGCCACCGCGAGCCAGGCCGACGGCGCGTTCGTCCAGCAGTGGGAGTGCTACTCCACCGCCAACCAGAACTGGACCTTCACCTCGCTGGGCAACGGCTACTACAAGGTGAGCGCCGACCACAGCGGCAAGTGCCTGGACGTCGCGGAAGCGAGCCAGGCCGACGGCGGAACGGTCCACCAGTGGCACTGCTACAACACCCTCAACCAGGAGTGGAAGCTCGTCCAGCGCCCCAACGGCTACTTCACGCTGGTCGCCCGTCACAGCGGCAAGTGCCTGGAGGTCGCGGGAGGCAGCATCTACAACGGCGCCGGCGCCGTCCAGCGCACCTGCAGCGCCGACCGGCCGTACCAGGAGTGGCGCCTGCTGTGAGCCGCCGCCTGTGACCACGCGCCGAGCGAGGCCCCGGGCCACCTACCCGGTCCCGGTACGGGCATCGCGCGGCACCGGCCGCCACCGGCGACGACCGGACACCCCTTGCTCGCATAAAGCACAGCACGGACGACGCGGTCGACACCGAACCCGGTCGGCTACGGCCCCGGGGATGACAAGTCAGTGAACAGCGGCCATTCCGGAAGGGCAAGCAATGCGCGGTCCTGTCCGAAAACAGCAGGGGCGAGTCGACCCTGAAAAGGCCGTGACGGAAACGATCACCCACACGCAGGGCACACGGTGAAACACCTCCTGCGCAGCAAGTGCTCCCGGACCCCTCCCGACCAGGATTCACCCGGAATCCCCGAGGCATGCATGCCTGCGGAGCCAAGCAACCCTGACACGAAATGCCATCCGGAGGTCTTCCTATGAGGTTCGCCCGCAGAATGGCCACCGCCCTCTCCGGCGCCGCCCTGACCGTCTCCGGCGTCTTCCTCACCGCCCCCGCCGCCCACGCCGACACCAACTCCTGCCTGTCCTACCTGGAGAGCCAGGGATACACCTTCAAGACCGATTACTTCTACGCCTGTTACCACGGGCACCGCGACTGGATGCTGTGCTACGACATCCTGCGGAACGAAAACGTGCATTACGGCGTCGCCGCCCGAGCCTGCGACCACGCCGCAACGTGACCACGGCAAAGCCCCGCGCCAGCTTGGTTCCTGTCGAGCCCTGGGTGGAGCAGCTCGGCGAGCGGGGCGTACGGCTGCACGGCCACCGTCTGGCGCTGTCCTCCGAGGCTGTCACCGTGCGGGGCGCGGCGGCGAGGGTGCTGTATGTGGAGTGCTCAGGACGTGGTCCGGGACCAGGTCCGGCGCCAGGCAGACGGCCTCGGTATCGCTGCCATGGCAGACGAGGTGGCAGAGGCCGCTGTCCGCGAGCGGGAGACAGCGGAGCAGCTGCGGCGGGGTGGTTCCCCCTCGGGGTTCGGGATGGATCCGGAGCGGCTGGCTGCTGTCTGGGCTGCCAAACACGTGGAGTGGCAGCGCGTCAGGGACGTGATGGCAGAGGCCGGTTGGGACGTGTACCAGCCGGACCGGGACGCTCAGGGCTCGGAATGGGCCCGGGAACGGGAGGCACGGCGGGACAAGGCTCTGGCGGCGAGGGCCGCTCATGAGGAGCGGCGGCGGGAGGAGGCGGGAGAGGTGCGGGCGCAGCTGTGGCTGGCCGCCGGGCCGAGCCGGCTGGTGCGCGCGGCCGCGGCCCGGGCGGGGCTGCGGCCGGCCGACGTCCTGGCGCAGCTCGCCGAGCGGGTCGTCGTGGATGAGAGCGGTAAGGTTTCGGTTCCGCTGTTTATGCCGTCCTGGTGATTCCCGAAACAGTGCTTGAAATAGGTTAGGGGAGGACAGTGGAAATGCGGCATATTCAGCTTCGGGAACACCAGATCGACCAGAAATCCGCTTTCCGTAAATGGGTCGGGATTTCCTGCAAGATCGCCTGTGCCTCCGGGAGGGGCGCGGGCCACGATCGTGTCCGCGACCGGATCCGGTAAAACGATCACTGCGGCCGCGTGCGCGCTCGAGTGCTTCCGGGACGGCCGGATCCTTGTGACCGTGCCGACCCTGGACCTGCTCGTGCAGACCGCCCAAACCTGGCGCCGGGTGGGCCACCGCTCCCCCATGGTCGCGGTGTGCTCGCTGGAGAACGACCCCGTGCTGAACGAGCTGGGCGTGCGCACCACCACCAACCCCATCCAGCTCGCCCTCTGGGCCCGGTCAGGGCCAGTCGTCGTGTTCGCCACGTACGCCTCCCTGGTGGACCGCGAGGACCCGGAGGAGCCTTCGGGTCAGCGGAAGGTGCGCGGGCCGCTGGAAGCCGCTCTCGCGGGCGGCCAGCGGCTGTACGGCCAGCAGATGGCAGGCTTCGACCTCGCGATCGTGGACGAGGCCCACGGCACCACCGGTGATCTTGGTCGGCCGTGGGCCGCGATCCACGACAACGCCCGGATCCCCGCCGACTACCGGCTCTACCTCACCGCCACCCCACGCATCCTCGCCGCCCCCCGGCCCCAGAGGGGCGCGGACGGCCAAGAGGCGGAGATCGCGTCCATGGCCGACGACCCGAACGGGACGTACGGCGAGTGGATCGCAGAACTCGGTCTGAGCGAAGCGATCGAACGCGGCATCCTCGCCGGCTTCGAGATCGACGTCCTGGAGATCCACGACCCCTCCCCCGTCCACGGCGAATCAGAGGAGGCGCAGCGCGCTCGGCGTCTGGCGCTGCTGCAGACCGCGCTCCTAGAGCACGCCGCGAAGTGGAACCTGCGCACCGTCATGACCTTCCACCAGCGCGTCGAGGAAGCCGCCGCGTTCGCCGAGAAGCTGCCCGAGACCGCTGCCGAGCTGTACATGAACGACGCCTCCGACGAGGACCTGGCCGCCGCCGACAAGCTGCCGAAGTCCTCCATCGGCGCGGCCTTCTACGAGCTGGAGGCCGGCCGCCACGTACCCCCGGACCGCGTCTGGGCGGCATGGCTGTGCGGCGACCACCTCGTCACCGAACGCCGCGAAGTCCTGCGACAGTTCGCCAACGGAATCGACGCCGCCGGGCGCCGCGTACACCGCGCGTTCCTCGCCTCCGTACGCGTGCTCGGGGAGGGCGTCGACATCACCGGCGAACGGGGCGTGGAGGCGATCTGCTTCGCCGACACCCGCGGCTCCCAAGTTGAGATCGTCCAGAACATCGGCCGCGCACTCCGACCCAACAAGGACGGCAGCACCAAGGTCGCGCGGATCATCGTGCCGGTGTTCCTCCAGCCCGGCGAGGACCCGACCGACATGGTCGCCAGCGCCAGCTACAAGCCGCTCGTAGCCGTCCTCCAGGGCCTGCGCAGCCACGATGAGCGCCTGGTCGAGCAGCTCGCCTCCCGCGCGCTCACCAGCGGCAAGCGCAAGGTCCACGTGCAGCGTGACGAGGAGGGGCGGATCGTCGGGGTCGGCGGCGAAAGGGACGGCGAGGAGCGGGACGGCACCGACGGCGCTGCCGAGTCCGCGCTGCTGCACTTCTCCAGCCCGCGCGACGCCGCCACCATCGCCGCCTTCCTGCGCACCCGGGTCTACCGGCCCGAGTCGCTGGTGTGGCTGGAGGGCTACGAGGCGCTGCTGCGCTGGCGTCGGGAGAACGGGATCACCGGCCTGTACGCCGTGCCCTACGACACCGAGGTCCAGGTCGGCGTCACCAAGCACTTCCCCCTGGGGCGATGGGTGCACCAGCAGCGCAAGACACTGCGGGCCGGCGAACTCGACCCCCACCGCAAGGAACTGCTCGACGCACCCGAGACCGGGATGGTCTGGGAGCCCGGCGAGAAAGCCTGGGAGGCCAAGCTCGCCGCGCTCCGGTCCTACCGGCGGGCCACCGGGCACCTCGCCCCGCGTCAGGACGCCGTGTGGACCGACCCCGCCGACGGCATCGAGGTGCCGATCGGGCAGCACATGGCCAACCTCCGGCGCAAGGGCGGCCTCGGGAAGGACCCGGAGCGAGCGGCGGAGCGCGCGGCGCAGCTCGCCGCGATCGACCCCGACTGGAACTGCCCCTGGCCACTCAACTGGCAACGCCACTACCGCCACCTCGCCGACCTGGTCGACGCCGACGGCAGCCTGCCCGGCATCGCACCCGGCGTGCACATGGACGGCGACGACATCGGCACATGGCTCCAACAACAGCGCAAGCCGGCTGTCTGGGCACGGCTCCTGCCCGAGCAGCAGGAGCGGCTGACCGTGCTGGGTATCAAGCCGCTCCAGGCGCCGTCTCCTGCCCCGGCGGCCAGGCGTGCGACGAAGGGCCCGAGCAAGGCCCAGGCGGCGTTCCAGCGGGGACTTGCCGCCTTGGCGCAGTGGGTGGAGCGGGAAGGCCAGAGGCCGGTACCACGCGGCGCGGTCGTGGAGATCGCGGTCGACGGCGAAACGGAACCGGTGCCGGTGAAGCTGGGCGTATGGATCACCAACACCAAGTCCAGGCGCGACAAGCTCACCCAGGAACAGCGCAACGCACTCCGGGAACTCGGCATCGACTGGGCAAGGCGGCGGCGAGGTGTTCCCGGTCCCGGTGTGGGGGATGTGCGGCCGGTGCCGGGGCCGGGAAGCCCAGCGCCGGGCCGATCTGCGTCGCCGGACGTGCCAGGACTGCGGCACTGTCTTCCAGACCCCGGCGCCGGCCAGGAGCTTCGGCGACGGGATGTGCCTGGCGTGCGACGAACGCCTTGAGCGTGGACGACGTGTGGCGCTGTCGCTGGTGGAGCGCTCCTGCCGCTGGTGCCTGGGGCAGCTGTTCCCGCTCACTGTGTGGGCGGCGATGAGCGAGCGCGAGAAGGCGATGGCCGACTGGCACTGCGCTACGTGCGAACGCGAGATCGAGCAGGAGCGCGTCCAGGCGCAGCGGCGGGCGGACCGGGCCGGTGGACGACCTCGGGCCGGCCATCGCGTGGGCGCGGAAGATCCTCGCGGATCCGGACGCCTACGCGATCCTGCACACGGTTAGCCGGGCAGATACCCGTCTCACCAGCGAAATCTGTCTCTGTGAGCGCACGGAGACAATCACCCGATCGAGTGCGTCGTCTCAGATCAAAATCACCGCCTGATGCCGGAACCGACTACAGAGCAGACAACAGGGCCCCCTGCAGCTAGAGTTGGTGAGGCACGGCCAGCGGAGCTGGCTGCGACGGGAATGGGTCCGACGTCCCTTTCGGGCGCGTTTGTCACCAAGGTGACGCCGCGTCAATCGCGACAATTTTAAACACGGCCTGTGCGTCGGCAGGGCCTCAGTTGATCACTCGTCTTTAGGGTGGTCGACCTGAGACACCTGCCACTCTGCATGCAGTTTTGCGCTCAGCTCGGCCGCCCTCCACTCGGAGGAGAGGCCCAAGTATGGATGCGCAGATTGTCCTCGGGATTCTGGCAGCGGCTGGCGCCGTGTCCATCTTCTTGTTCGCCTTGAAGGGCCTGCTCGACCAGGTCCCTGATGTGATTCGGTCATGGCGTCGCATCGTGGTTGAAGTCCGGCGCCCCCACTCGGATCACGGGCCCGAGCAAGAGGACCACCGCCCGTTCTCCGCAGGTGCCGATGGCTCGTGATGACAGATCAGGCAGGCCCCATTCGCCCGGGATCGGGATGATGGGCCCTGAAAATGCCGTGACGGTGCCCTGCTAGGCGAGCTCGGCCCGCAGCCGTTCGTTGTCGAGGGTGAGGACCTGGACGTGCTGGGCAAGCGTGTCGACGGACCGGCGAAGGTCTGTGATCTCTTCGTAGCGGGCGCGACGTGCTTCGCGGAGTTCGCCTTGGAGCTTGCGGATGTGTTCGCGCAGGGTCGCGGGAACGTCGGGACCGCTGGTGCGTTCGTCGACGCGCTGCCGGAACGCCTCCAGGGCCTCGGTGGCCCGGTATGCGGTCGCCCGTGAAATGCCCGCTTCGCGGGCGAGGGACGCAACCGTGAGGCTGCCGTCGCTGCGCTGTGGTTCGCCGGCCAGGAGCCGGTCCATGGCCTGGATCAGTGCCGCTTGGACCGAGGGTGTGACGCTATTGTGCGGTCTCCTCGGTCTGGTCGCGCATGTGTTGCAGCTGCTCGATCTGCTGGTGCACGGCGGCCTTTTGGGGGCTGCTCATGGATCCGACATGCCTCTGCCCCCGTCGGGTTCCACGTTGCTGCCGGATCATAGGCGGGCCTCCTGCGGGTAGGTACGGCGCTTGGCCCCGACGGGGGTATCGACGAAGGTGGCGGAGGAGGTGTACTCAGGCCCTCAAGCGCGTTCGATGATCTTCTGGAGGTTCTTGAGCGCGCGAACCGAGGCACCTCTCGCTGCCATGGCGCTCACCAGATCGTCGCCGTGAAGCGGGCCGGCCATCCGGAGATCGTCAACGACCCGCCGCGCCGTCTGCTTGCCCAATGTCCGGCGCCGCGGGGGGCGAGAGGTCGGGCCGGTGGGGTGTCAGTGCCTGGTGGGATCATCGGCTGGGCAGCATCTGCGGCAGGGGGCGGTTGTGGCAGTGGAGTGGGACCGGGTTGGGCAGCCGGGGTTCGACCGGATCGTCGAAGCGCTGGTGCACCGCGCCAGGCGGTTCAGGCCGTGCCGGACCAGGACCCGGTGCACGGTCGAGGTGGGCAGGCCCAGGATCGGTGCCCCAGTGCACGTACCGGGGGTCCCGGTCCGTGCACTGCGGGTACGGTCGGACTTGCTGTCACTAAAGACGGGTCGGGGGCGTGATGACGGGCGTGGAGATTGCAGTCGGGTACGTGTGTGCGTGGCTGGTGGGTCAGGCCCGCCGGGTAGCGGGGCGGGCGGACGCCGAGGTCGACCGGGGGTTGGATGCGGAGTTGGATCGGGTGCACGCCTTGGTCAGTCTGGTCAGCCGCAAACTCGATCAGGACCCGGCACTGCAGCGGGCTGAAGAGGAAGCCGAGACGGGGCGGGAAGAGCTCACGCAGCGTACACGGCGCCGACTGGCGGACTCGTTGGAGGACGCCGTCGAGCGGGATGAGCAGTTCGCCGCAGCACTTGATCAGCTCGTGGAGGAACTGCAGGCCGGGGAACCGGCAGCGGAAACCGGGGCGGGGGACGAGGTCGAAGGGCACCCAGCACGATTACGGTGGCAGGTCGAGGTGAGTACTACTGAGGACCACCCCGGTAGCGGCGACGGTGACTACATCGATTTCCGGCACAGCACCTTCCATGGGCCGGTGCTGGGCAAAGGGACTCAGAACAACTACTTCGGGCGGGTTCCGGCCGCTTTGCCGTATCAGGTCGGGAGGATCCCGCCACAGGCCAACTGCTTCCAGACCCGGGCCGAAGCCAAGCGGCTGGCTGCGACCCTGACCGGAGGCGGGACCACCGTCGTCGGCTCTGCGGCCGGGGTGCTGACAGGGATGGGTGGGGTGGGAAAGACCCAGCTGGCCGCCCACTATGCCCGCAGTGCCTGGCAGAGCGGTGAGGTGGACCTGCTGGTATGGATCACGGCGAACAACGCCACTGCGGCCGCGTCGGGTTGCGCACAGGCCGGCATTGAGGTTTGCGGTGCCGACCCGAAGTACCCGCAACAGGCAGCGCAGACCTTCCTGGCCCGGCTACAGCCCAAACCGCAGGAACGACCCTTGCGGTGGCTGATCGTCTTCGACGACGTCACCGACCCGGCCGATATGAACGGACTGTGGCCGCCGGCCAGCCCACACGGCCGCACTTTGGTCACCACCCGCCGCAAAGACGCCGCCCTCTCCGGCCACGGCCGCCGACTGATTGAGGTCGGCCTGTTCACCCCCGAAGAGTCTCTCGCCTACCTCACCGCCGCACTGGCCGACCACCACCGTCACGAGAACGGCGATCTGCTCGCCGCCCTCGCCGAAGACCTGGGCCACTTGCCGCTCGCCCTCGCCCAAGCCGCCGCCTACATCATCGACTCCCGCGAGACCGTGACTGCCTATCGGGAAATGCTGGCCGACCGTACCGAGAAACTCATCGACGCTGCCCCCGACGTCCTGCCCGACGAGCAGACCCTGCCCCTTGCCGCCGCCTGGTCACTGTCCATCGAGCGCGCCGACACGCTGCGCCCCGTCGGTCTGGCTCGCCCCATGCTCCAGCTCACCGCCTTCCTCAACGCCAACGGCATCCCGCTGGATGTCCTGACCAGCCAGCCCGCACTGACGTGCCTCGCACACCGCGCCTCAACCAGCGCGGAGCCCAGCGACGAACCGGTCGCAGTCTCCCCTCAGGACGCGGGGCGGGCCCTGAGTGCCCTGCATCGGCTCAGTCTCATCGACCACACCCCCAACAGCCCTCAGCAAGCCGTCCGCGTGCACCAGCTCATCCAGCGCGCCACCCGCGACGCCCTGACACCCCGTCAGCACGATCAGACCGCCCTGGCTGCCGCCGACGCTCTCATCGCCGCCTGGCCGACCACCGAACGCGATACCGCCTTCGCCCAGACCCTCCGCGCCAACGCACAAGCCCTGGTCCACCATGCAGGGTCGGTCCTGTACCGGCCGGAAGTGCATACGGTGCTGTACCGGATGGGCACCAGCCTGGGCGAGACAGGTCAAGCCACAGCGGCTCGTGACCACTTCCGTCGCATCACTGAGGCCGTACTACAACGGTTTGACGCTGATCACCCTGCCACCCTCACTGCCCGGCGCCATCTTGTCCGCTGGGAAGGGGAAGCCGAGGGTACGACCGGCAAAGCTTACGCCGACCTGGTGACCGACCAGACCCGGGTGCTGGGTGCCGATCACCCCGACACTCTCGCCACCCGGGCCGACCTGGCCCGGGTGTGGGGCGAATGGAGTCCGTCCGGGGGGCAACATGTCTATCGCGAGCTGCTGGCCGACCAGATCCGGGTGCTGGGACCCGACCACCCCGACACTCTCGCCACCCGTGCGGGCCTCGCCGCCGTGCTGGAACGTGAAGATGGCTCTGCTGCCACGCAGCTTTATCACGAGCTGCTGGCCGACCAGATCCGGGCGCTGGGTGCCGACCACCCTGACACCCTCACCACCCGGGCCCGGCTCGCCCGACGGCGAGGGAAAGGGGGGAACGCAGCTGGAGCCGCGGAAGCCTATGCCGAGCTGCTGGCAGAGCAGACTCGGGTGCTGGGTGCCGACCATCCTGACACCCTCACCACCCGGGCCGACCTCGCCCGATGGCGGGGAGAGGCAGGGGATGCGGCTGGAGCCGCGACGGCCTATGCCGAACTGCTGGAACACATGATCCGAGTAGTAGGCGCTGATCACTCCCACACCCTCACCACCCGGAACAACCTTGCCCGATGGCGAGGCCGGGCGGGGGATGCGGCCGGTGCCGCGGAAGCCTACGCCGACCTACTGGAGCACATGAAGCGGGTGCTGAACACCGATCATCCTCACTTCCTCAAAGCCAGATCCCATCTCGCACATTGGCAGGGAGAAGCGGGAGATGCGGCCGGGGCCGCGAAAACCTACGCTGACCTGTGGGAACACCGTGTGCGGGTAAATGGTCCTGATTCCTCGGATACCCTTCACTGCCGGGACCTCGCTGCCCACTGGCGGGGCTTGGCAGGGGATGCGGTCGGTGCCGCGGAAGCCTATGCCGAGCTGCTGGAGCACAGGCTGCGCGTACAGGGCCCCGACCACCCCGACATCCTCACCACCCGGCACGATCTCGCCCTGTGGCGGGGCTTGGCGAGGGATGCGATCGGTGCCGCGGAAGCCTACGCCGCACTGCTGGAGCACACACTGCGCATCCAAGGCCCCGACCACCCCGACATCCTCACCACACGGAACAACCTCGCCGTCTGGCGCGGGGCTATGGGAGATGCGGCCGGTGCCGCAGAAGCCTACGCCGCACTGCTGGCCGACCAGAGTCGGGCGCTGGGCGCCGATCACCCTCACACCCTTTCCACGCAAGCCAAGCTCGCCGCGAAAAGGGGGGAAGCGGGGGACGAGGCCGGGGCCATGGAGACCGGCCATGACCTGCTGAAGCGCCTGACGCGAATGTTGGGCGCGGATCACCCCCAGACCCTCACCATCCGGGCCAGCTTGGCCCGGATGCAGGAGGACGCAGCCGAGGCCGTGGAAGCCTACGCCAGGATGCTGGCCGTCCAGAAGCGGTTGTTGGGTGCCGATCACCCCGACACTCTCACAACCTTGAACAACCTCGCCGGCGCGCGGGCGTGGGCAGGGGACACAGCCGGAGCAACAGGTGCCTACGCCGAGCTGGCAGACCACATGGTGCGCGCCCAGGGCCCTGATCACCCCGGGACTCTCGCCACTCAGGGCAACCTCGCCCGGTCCCACAGGGAAGCGGGGAACTTGGAGCATGCCATTTCCCTGTACGAGCAGACACTCGCCCACTGCGTTCGGGCGTTGGGCGAGGGGGACCCCCTCACGAGGGCGATCCGCATCGATCTCGCCGCAGCTGTCGCCCAACGCGAAGGCCGCGATGAGGCGTCGTGACCTCGGTTCCCGTGACTCGTACGTCTCCTCACCAGTCAGCGTGCGCTTCATGAGCGCTTCGCCAGGGAGAACGGCGACGAGACCCGGCCGCTGCCCGCCACAGGCGACGCTGCACAAATCGAGGCCGTCCTACACAGCCATCGAGATTTGTATCGTCCTTTGGGTGGCGTCCTCGCTGCAGGCCCTCGAACGGTAATCGCGGGCGGACGACGGCGGTTGTGGAACCGGCGGCAGCCCGCCGCGTGGTACGTCCCGCGTGGTCCGGTCAGGTGCGTGTGTGGTTGCGCCGGGCGGATCGGTTGGCGAGGAGAAGACAGGCCCACACCAGCACGTGGCAGGAGGACAGGGCGATACTCGCGGTGCTGGAGCCCGTTGTGACCTGCCAGGCCAGGAGTCCGATGGCTGTGCAGAGCATCGGCCCGTAGATCCAGACTCTCCATGGTGCGCCTGGCATGGTCCATGGTGGCGGGGTCCGCCGGTGTGAACGGTGCTGCATCGGGGGTTCCCTCTCGAATCCCGGGTCCCGTTCGGTTGTCCGGTAACTTCGGTACGGGTGCGGGAAGGTGACGGTTTCTCAGGTGGGTGGGTTGGTCAGGTGGGCGGTCGGCCGGTGAGGGCGGGCAGGGTGGTTGTCCTGATGCGGCGGTAGGTGACGAAGCCGTGCACGGTCAGTCCTGTCCAGATGACGGTGCTGACCAGGGGCCACCACAGATCCCATCCCTGCTCGCCCTGGATGAGGCTGCCGACCCAGTTCACCGCCCAGCTGACCGCGAGTCCGAGTGCCGCCCACCTGGCCCACCGCCAGATCCGCATGGTGTTGCGGGTACGGGATTCCTGCGGGGTGTGCTCGTCTTGCCGTAATCGGGTGCTGTCCATGACTTCTCGTCTACCCCCTTCCTCGTCCACTTTTCCTGCCCTTTCCGAAGCGCATGTGTGGAAGGGGTGGCGTCGTGGGTGTGGTGCGTCGCCGGATGCGGAATGAGGAATGCGGAGCGGGCCTGGCAGCGTGGTGCTGCCAGGCCCGCCGAGGTGGAGGGTCAGCGTCTGCGGGCCCAGCCGGATCCGACGCCGGCCACGTGCAGGGCGAGGGTCATCAGCCCCAGCAGCATCACATTCGTCGAGGAGAACACATCGTTGGTGCCGATCTCTGCCGCGTTGATCAGAAACGCGAAGAAGAACAGCACCGCCGCGATTATGCCGAGCATGAACAAGCTCCTCTCAGACTGGTGAACCCCGTATGCCCCGCCATCGCTTGTGCAGACATGCAGGGAGGGCTGTCCGTGATGGTGGAGCCGTGCGGCTGAGTCGGGCGTCGTCTGCGGGGGGGGCGCGGCAGTGCGGAACAGCAGGCTCAGAGCCGGGGGCCCGTGAGCTGGTGAAGCCGCTCGTGTGGTGACGTCGACTGTGCACGGGCACGAACATCCCGAGGGTGCTGCCGGAAGGCAGGGCTGGGGTGGGGAGCCGTTTGTGGAGCGGTTGGATTCGGCACGCCGATCACGAGTTCCTGGGGGACGCCATGACAGATGAACCGCCGCAACACTCCGAGCCCGGGCCGCTGTTGAACCTGGGCTGCCTGATGTTGGTGGTGGTCTTCGGTGGCCTGGTGACGATGCTGTACGGCCTGGGGGTGCTGATCTTCGGTGACACCCCGGCCTCGTCCGCCCTCACCGTCCTCCTCGCGGGCCTGGCCGCCTCGGTCCTGGGCGTCGCCGTCATCAAGCCGTTCCCCGGTGCCGTGCAGATGAAGGGGTACGCTCCGTCGGCTCGCGTCACCCGCCTTGCGGCCGAGCGTTCGCTGGGCGATCACCTCTTCACCCGCAAGAACACCAGTCCGCTGGAGATCGTGGCCGGCACGGTGACCGTCGGTGCTGTGATCGTGGGAGCCCTGTGGGGGGTGAACTGGGTCCTCGGCCAGACCGGGGCCGACATCCCCGGCCTGCGGAAGCTGGTGACCATGGTGGTGCTCTGTCTGCTCGCGGCGCTCGTCCTGGTGATCATCGCGCTTCCGGTCCTGTTGTGGCGGATGCCCAGGGGATTCGTGCGCACCCATCTGTACGCGGGCGGGCTCGTGTACACCTCCTACGGCCGCCCGCGCGCCGTGGCCTGGGACGACGTCGATCACCTGGTGCTCTCACGGCAGGCCCGCGGTGCCAGTCTCTTCGGTGGCAAGGTGGTCGCCCACCACGTGGTCACCCGTGGCGGGCAGCGCCTGCGGATCGACGCCCATCCGCACCTGGATTCCGACCCGCTGGGTGAGCACCTGCTCGATGCCCTGCGGCTGCGCGGGCGCCCGGTGCTGGAGGGCGGGGCGGCGGGCGACCCCGGTCGCCGGCGGATCTAGGCCGTTTTCCGCGCCGTCGTGCGGTACTTGGGCGCGACCGCTTCGATCACGCTGCGGTGGGCTCGGCCGCCGCGCGGGCCGGCCGTGCGAGGCCGGCCCGCGCGGTGTGGGTCGTACCGGTCCAGCCGGGTGTGCGGGTGGACGAGTGGGTGGGGTCAGCCGGTGGAGGGGACCAGGCCGAGCCGGTAGGCGAGGACGACGGCCTGGACGCGGTCGCGCAGGCCGAGTTTGGCCAGGATCCTCGACACGTAGGTCTTGACCGTCTCGGGGGTGATGAAGAGCTGTGCGGCGATCTCCGCGTTCGACAGCCCTTCGGCGATCTGCCGGAGCACCTCCAGCTCGCGCGGGGTCAGTGCCCGTAGCACGTCCTGTCGGGCCGGCCGGGACGTATCGGCCGGGCGCAGGTGCTGGGCGAAGTGGCCGATGAGGTGGCGGGTGACGGCGGGGGCCAGCAGGGCCTCGCCCCGGGCGACCGTCCGGATGCCGTTGACCAGTTCCGCCGGGGGCGCGTCCTTGAGGAGGAAGCCGCTGGCGCCGGCGCGCAGCGCGTCGTAGACGTAGGCGTCGACGTTGAAGGTGGTGACGACCAGTACTTTCGGTGGTGCCTCGGCGTCGGGGCCGGCCAGTTGCCGGGTCGCCTGGATGCCGTCGAGCAGGGGCATGCGGATGTCCATCACCACCACGTCGGGGCGCAGGCGTCTGGCGGCCTGGACCGCTTCGTGGCCGTTGTCGGCTTCTGCGACGACCTCCATGTCGGGCTGGGCGGAGAAGATGGTGGCGTAGCCGGTGCGCACCAGGGCCTGGTCGTCGCAGACGAGCACACGGATCGGTGGCGGTGCGTCGCTCACGGGGTCACTCCCATGCGGGCTTGGAGGGAAGGGTGGCGTGGACCTCGAACCCGCCGTCGGGGCGGGGTCCGGCCTTCAGTTCACCATCGACCGTCCGTGCGCGTGCACGCAGTCCGGCCAGTCCGCGCCCGCCGGCCGGGTGCGGTTCGCGTGCGGCGGGTGTGGCCGGCGGCAGGGCGGTGGGTCCGTCGGTGGTCACCTTGATGTCGATGTGCTGCGCGCCGTAGCGGACCGCGACCTGTGTGGGCCGGCCGGGGGCGTGTTTCATCGCGTTGGTGAGCGCTTCCTGCACCACGCGGTAGGCGGCCAGTTCCACGTCCACGGGCTGTGTCTGCCGCTCGCCGTGTTCGTCGAACTCGACCGGCTGGCCGGACCTGCGGGCCTGTTCGACCAGGTCTGCGAGGCGGCCCAGGGTGGGTGCCCGGTCCGCGGGCGCCTCGGCGGACGCCGACCGGCCGGTCGCCTCCAGTACGCCGAGCAGGTGGCGCAGTTCTGTCAGTGCCCGGCGGCCGGTGTCGCTGACGGCGGCAAGTCCCTCGCCGGCTTTGTCCGGTGCGGTGGTGAGGAGGAACTGTGCCGCGTCCGCCTGGATCACCATGGCCGTCACATGGTGGGTGACCACGTCGTGCAGCTCGCCGGCGATGCGTGCGCGCTCCGCGGCCGCGGCCACTTCGGCGGCCAGTCGCCGCCGCTGCGCCTCCCCCGCGCGCCGTGTGCGCACGGTGCTGCCCACCAGATGGAACGCGGCCACCGTCAGGTAGAACGCGAGATAGTCCGCGATGGTCTGCGGTGAGCCGAGGCGGTCCAGGGCGAGGGCCAGTACCCCATAGCCCGCGCTGACCACGCCCGCCAGATGGCGGCGGAAGCGGACCTGGTGGGCTCCGGCCGAGTACAGCGCGAGATACAGTCCCCAGCTTGCCATCGTCGTCGCGAAGCCCAGTGCCTGGTAGGCGGCGAACGCGCCCGCGACGACTGCCAGGCAGCCCGCGGGCCACCGCCGGCGGGCCGCCAGCGGCAGGGTCTGGGCCAGGACGAGTGCGACGCTCAGCGCGCTCGCCGGCCGCTCGGGCAGATCCCCTATCTGCCCTCCGATGGTGGACAGGGTCGGCACGAACGCCGACAGGGCGAGCAGCAGGGCGAGGACGTCGTCCTTGAGGAAGGCGTCCTGCTTCTGCCACCACTCCAGCGGTGCCCGCGGCAGCGTACGGCGGAGAAGGTCCTGGCGGGATGTCACGGGCGTTTCCTCCGGTCAGCCGGCCTGAAGGGGTCGTGCGGTTCGGCGGGGCAGCAGCCGGCCGCCGCGGCGGGCGAGGACGAACATGCGGACGGCGAGCAGTACGCCGATGACGACGGGGATCAGCGCCGCCTCCAGGCCGAAGTCACCGCCGGTCAGCACGGCGGAGCCGTGCGCGTCGACGGTGAACAGGCCGGTGGAGGCGTGTCCGGAGACGGGGATGCCGAGCAGCTGCTCGGTGGTGTTCCAGGCGAAGTGCAGCCCGGCGACGAACCAGATGCTGCGCCGCCACAGGAACGCGGCGCCGAGCATCACGCCCGCCTCCGAGGCGATCGCCAGCGCACTCCACGCGCCGGCTCCCGGAGCGCCCAGGTGGGTGATGCCGAAGAAGAGCCCGGTGATCACGATGGCGGCCCTGCTGCCCCACAGCTGTTCCAGCGCCTGCAGCGCGAGAGCGCGGAACAGCAACTCCTCGGTGACCGCGGCGGCGGCCTGCACCATGACCGCGGACCAGAGGAGGGCCATGACGTCACGGCCCGCCCAGGAGAACGAGTAGCCTCCCAGCGCCGTGATCAGCAGGGCGGACACCGCGACGAAGCCCAGGCCGAGCGCGCCGCCGTACAGCGCCTCCCGGCCGGCTCCCCGTCGGGCGATCTCCGGCGTCGAGCGTCGCGCGGCACGGCGCATGACCAGCCCGTACACGCCCACCGCGGCCGCCGCGCCCAGCACCGGAACCGGACCAGGGCCCGTGGCGGTCAGGGCGGAGACCAGGCCGACTCCGGCCAGGCCGGTGAGCATCCAGCCGAGCGGAGAACGCAGGATCCGGCCGGGACGGCCGCCGTGGCCGCCGTGAGCGGCGGGGGCGTGGGGTGCGTGGGGGGTGTCGGGGGCCGTGTTCGGGCCGGGGCCGTTGGTGTGCCGTGCGGTGGACGTCGTCCTCATGTGGCCTCCCCTGCAGCGGTCGCACAGGCTGCGACCTGACAACCAGGCTAGGAAGCCGTCGCCGTGGGCGGATCACCCGCGGATGGACAACTGCGGTAGCTCTCGCGGGGGATGCGCCCGGGAAGCGGACCGGTCACGCGGGCGGGAGGCGGACGCCATGACGGCCGGTGCTCAAGGGTCGGAGGGCGCGGGCTCAGCAGGAGGAGACCGGTACCGCTGTGGTGGTCCTCTGGTCGTTGGCGATGCGCCAGGTGAAGCGGTAGCACTGGCCGGCCATGGGGTCGGAGCTGGAGAGCAGGATGGCCAGGGTGATCGTGTCCGCTGTGCGCTGCACGCTCTTGACGTTGTAGGGGCGCTGTCGTCCCGTGGGGTCCAGGGCCTTGCGTACGGTGGCGTGGGTCAGGTCCTCGGCGTACATGCTGGAGAGGCGTGTGCGGGCCAGGCCTGCCAGGCCGCCGATCAGCGTGGCCGGACGGCATACTGCCCGGTCGTGCTCGGAGAGCCGTAAGGTCCAGGCGTGGCCCGGGCGGTGGGCGTAGGTGTGGACGAAGCACCGCGTCACCCGCACCGGTCCGCCGCCGAGGAGCAGGGCCTTTTCGTCGTAGTGGGCGGATTGGGCCGCGGTGGCGGTGAATGCGTGGCGTGCCGGGTCGTAGGTGATCACGGGGGCTTGTGTGTGCCGCCAGATCACGCTGATGAGGGCGTCGGTGTCGGTTTGGTTGCTCGTGTGGAGGGCGTGGGCGGTGTCGTCCGCCGTGGCACGGGCGTGTTCCAGGATGGATGCGAGCGTTGCGTCTTTGCGTGCGGTGTTGGCTTTCTCGTCGTGCCAAGAGCGGTATCCCAGCCAGGAGACGGGGAGGGCGAGAGCGGTGATCAGTGCGATCAGCAGGGTCAGGCAGCCGGTGGTCACGGGGTGGTTGGTCTGCCTCGTGACCGCCTCGCTGCGCGGCTTTCGGGGCGGCGACGCCGTGCACCCTGTCGTGGCGGGATTGCTGTCAGCCGGTTCGGGGGCTGTCATGTGCCGGGCGTGCCGGGTCCTGCGCTGATGGATTGCTGGTAGGCGTCCGCGTAGGTGGGTGAGTCTTTGATCAGGTCGTCGCAGAATGCGGCGACGTCGGTGCCGATGAGTTCCAGGACTCCCTTGCCCTCGGCGGCGCCCTCTTCGAAGAAGTCGACGATTCCGGACAGGAGGGAGCCGTCGGACAGGCTGACCGGGCCGACCTTGAACAGGTACTTCTGCATCTCCTTGTAGACGATCTGGTAGTCCGGCGGGAGTGCCTTGATCCGGGCCAGGTGTGCCCGCCACTGCTTTTTGCCTTCGATGATGTCCTGGATGCTCACGTCAGTCCCCCAGCCGGCTCAGTTTCCTTGCGACGTTCCTGTTCAACTGCTCGCGCCACCGGTCGCGGTAGGTCCGCGCTCCCGCTCCGCCGGCCAGCGCCGTGCAGAAGCCCTGCTTGTCGTCGCCGAGGACCTCGCGGGCGCTCTGCCCGTCCGCCGCCGACACTTCGAGCAGTCCCAGGGCGGAGTCGAGGATCGGTGTCAGGTTGCGGCCGGTGAAGTCTCCGTAGGGCAGGAGGTGGGCGGTGATCTGTCCCCACGCCGCCCGGTGGTCGTCCGGCAGGGCCTCGGCCTGGGCTTCGAACGTCTTCCATTCCCTGGTGAGATCGCTGCCTGTGACCTTGTCCCAGAAGTTCATCTCCCGCCCTTCTTGAGGCTGTTGATTCGCGATGAGACGTACTGCCATTTCGCCCAGAATCGTGCGAGTTCCTCGCGGCCGGCGTCGTTGAGGGCGTAGAACTTGCGCGGCGGACCGGCTTCGGAGGGTCGTTTCGTCACCTGGACGAGTCCTTTTCTCTCCAGCCGCAGCAGGATCGTGTACACCGTCCCTTCGATGACGTCGGTGAAGCCGAGTTCGTTCAGCCGGCGGGTGATGGCGTACCCGTAGGTTTCCTCTCTGCCGATGATTTCGAGCACGCACCCTTCGAGGGTGCCCTTCAGCATCTCCGTCAGGTCGTCCATCGCCGGTGCTCCTCAACCCCGTTCGGTACTACGTGCTACCGAGTACCACTATACGGTATCACCTAGTAGTGGTCGCGGTCGGTTCCCCGAGGTGAGTGCGGAAGGCGGTGCTCACACCGTCGCGATGACGACCTCGCCGGCCCTGGCGCGGCCCTTCTCGGCGTAGTCCATGGCCTCGCGGGTGCGGTCGACGACGGGGCGGATCCTCCCGGCCTCGACGAGCCGGGTGATGCCGCGCAGCTGGTCGCCGTCGGCCCTCATGAACAGGAAGGAGTACGTCACGCCCCGGCGTGCGGCGCGGCGTGACGGCCGGGAGCTCAGCACGTGCACCGGCTGGCGCAGGAGCGGGCCGGCGCGCCTGCGGTGGCTCGTGGTATGCGCTGGTGGTGCGTGCTGCTGGTTGGCGCCGGGCGCCGGTGGGGCGGGGGCGTCCCAGCTCGCGTTCGGCGGTGCGGCCAGGCGCTGCTTGACGTACCGGGTGGTGTCGTCGGCGAGGATCTCGGGCGGGCCCGTTTCGATGCCGGACAGGGCCTGGGCGGCGACCTCGGCCGGGTCGGTCTTCTGCTCGGCGGGCACGCCGGCGGCCATGTCGGTGTCCATGTATCCGACGTGCAGCGCCGTCACGGCGATGCCGCGGGGCGCGAGCTCCTCGCGGGCCGCACCGGTCAGCGCCCAGGCGGCGGCCTTCGCCGCGGCGTAGGCGCCGAGGCCGGCCGGGTGCAGCCAGGACAGGACGGACAGCACGTTGAGCACGGCGCCGCCGCCGTTGGACTCGATCACCGGGGCGAAGGCCCGGGTGACGGCGAGCGGGCCGAAGAAGTTGACCTCCATCTCCAGGCGCACGGCCTCCGGGCTGCCCGCGATCAGCGGCGTGCCGGTGGAGACGCCGGCGTTGTTCACCAGCAGCGTCGCGTCGGCGGCGGTGCGAGCCGCCTCCCGGATCGACGCCTCGTCCGTCAGGTCGAGCCGCAGGGGGACGACCCCCGGCATGTCCGCCGCCTCGGGACGGCGGGCCGCCGCGTAGACCTTGGCTCCGCGCGCCACGAGCTGGGCGGCCAGGTGCCGTCCGAGCCCGCGGTTGGCACCGGTGACCACCGCGACCGCGTCCTTCAGTTCCATGAGTGCTCCCTGGGCGCGGCGCGGCGCCGCGCCCGGTCTTCGTCCTCGCCGTCAGCTCCCGGGCAGGCAAGGACGACGGTGGCGTGCCGGGCGATCCGGCGGCGCGGTGCCACGTGGTTGTCGATGAACACGTACGGGGCCGCCGGAAGGGCGGCGGCCCGGTGTGAAAGGCGTCGGACTCATTTGCCCAGGCGTTCAAGGTCCAGTCGTGAGAGCCAGTCGACCTGGAGTCCGCCGTGGCGCAGCCACCGCTCGTTGTGTGCCGCGGCCGCCTTGGGCTGTATCCGCTGAGCACGGTCGTCGTCACCGGCCAGGCGGAGCTCCTCGTAGAGGCTTTCGAGCATGGCGCCGGCGTCGACACCCCCCGTGTCGGCCGTGGCGGGACGGTTCGGGAGAACGGTGCGTTGCGTGTCCTGACCGCGTTGCGATGCGGTGAGGGACCACAGCCGGCTCAGGGCGCCTCGCTGGCCCGCGGCGGCGGCGTGCAGGTAGTAGGACCTGGCCTCCTTGAGACGGCCGGTTTTCTCGTACAGCACACCGAGGTTGAACACCGCGTTCGCGTCACCGCCGTCAGCAGCTGCCCGAAACAGGTCCTCTGCCTCTTGAGCGCACCCGGCCTCGGCGAGCAGCACGCCTAGGTTGACCTTGGACTCAAGGTGCCCGGCGTCCGCGGCGGCGCGAAGGAACACCTCAGCCTGTCTCGTAAGACCGGCTGCGGCGTGCGATGAGGCTTGGCGGCACAGGGCGGCGGCAGCTCCGTTCCGTGCCGCGGTGCTCAGGACCGTCACGGCCTCATCCAGCCGCCCTGTCCGGACCAGCAAGGCACCCAAGCGGCAGACCGCGTCGGCGCTCTCAGGGCCGCCGGTGTCCCGCAGGATGTCCACGGCGGTGGTGTAGGTGCTGACCGCTTCTTCGAACCGGTCCAGCTCCACCAGGAGCGCTCCTTTGTTGACCAGAGCTTTGCCTTGGCTGAGTCGGTCCCCGGTGCTCCCCAGGATGTCCACGGCAGTGGTGTACGTGCTGACCGCTTCTTCCGTCCGGCCGACCAGTCGCAGGGCGTATGCCAGGTTGGTCAGTGCGCTGCCTTCACTGTGGCGGTCGCCGGTGTGGTGGAAGATCTCCCCTGCGGCGGTGAGAGCTTCGACGGCCTCTTCCACCCGCCCCACTTCCCACAGGACCAGCGCTAGGTTGTTCCGCGCCTTGCCTGCGTTATGACGGTCACCGATGTCGTGGAAGATGCGCGCCGCAGCGGAATGGATGTCGATGGCTTCATCGAATCGCCCTAGTTTGTCCAGGACGGCTCCGTGATTGGTCAAGGCGATGGCTTCACCTCGACGGTCGCCGGTGTCACGGAAGATGCCCGCCGCGCCGGTGTGGGCGGCGATTGCCTCGTCGAAGCGGCGCACCTGTGACAGGACCAGCCCGAGATTGGTCAGTGCCTGGCCCTTGCCTTGCCGGTCACCGCAGTCGTTCATGATGTCCAGAGCTTGCCTGTGTGCGGCGACGGCCTCGTCGAACCGGCGCACCTCGGACAGGGCCAGCCCCAGGTTCGTCAGTGTCAGGCCTTCCCTGTGTCGGTCACCGGCCTCCTGATGGATGCGCACGGCAGTGGTGTTGAGGGTGATCGCGTCTTCGAAGTGGCGGCGGTGGTCGAGGAAACGGGTGAGGACCGAGGCCAGGACAGTGCATGCGCCGGTGTCGGCGGCCGCGGCGGCAAGCAGGTTGGGACGTTCGGCGTCCAGCCAGTCCAGGGCAGTGGCACGGTCGGGGAAGCGGTCGGAGACCGGCAGGCCGGCAACGGTCTCCAGATGGGTGTCCGCTGCGGCGGCGAGAGTGACGTAGTGGTCCAGCAGGCGGGCCAGCGCGGCGGCGCGCTGGTCGGTGTCGGCATGAACCCGGCCTCGCTCGTCGGCGAACACGCGGACGAGATCATGCATGGACCAGCGGTCTTGCCGTTCCGGGTCGGGGTGCAGCAGGTGGGCTCGGGCCAGCCCGTGCAGCAGGCGTTCAGCGCCGGGGTGTGCGAGCAAGGCGGCTGCGGCGTCGGTGGAGATGTCGGGGCCCGGGGCTGAGGCGAGCAGGCGAAACGCGCGGGCTTGGTCGGCGTTCAGGTGCTGGTAGGACAGTTCGAAGGTGACCCGCACAGCCAGCGGCCGGCCTTCACTGTCCTTGTCGTCGTAAGCCAGAGCGTCCAAGCGGGTGCGGACATCCTCCAGAGCCTCGACCTGGGCGGCCACGGACCGCGTGCGTACGTCGCGCAACAGGGCCGCGGTGATGTGCAGGGCGAGGGGGAGGTGGCCGCACAAGGCGGCCAGGCGCAGGGCGTCCTCGCGCTGGGTGGCGATGCGGTCATCGTCGCGCTCTGCGCGCAGGGCGCGCTCCAGCAGATCGAGCGAGTCTTCCGGTTCGAGGGCCTCGAGGGTGATGCGGCGGACTCCGCGCAGCGCGGACATGGTCTGCCGGGACGTGATCAGGGCACGGTGCGGGGAGCCCGGGAGCAAGGGGTGCACCTGGTCGGCGGTGCGCGCGTTGTCCAGCACCACCAGGAGCGGGCGGCCTCGGCGAGCCAGGTCCTTGACGACGGTCCGCCAGGCGTCCAGCTTTTCCTCCGCGCTGGCGGGCAGGTCATCGTCTTTGACGCCCAGCGCGCGCAGGAAGCGGTCGGCCACCGCCGGCGGGCCGACTTCAGGGTCGGTGCTGTAGCCGCGCAGGTCCGCGAAGAGCACGCCGCCGGGGAAGCGCCCCTCCTGAGAAGCCTGGTGTGCGGCGTGCAGAGCCAAGGCGGTTTTGCCGACCCCGCCCATCCCGGCCACCGCCGACACCACCACCGTCCCCGTCTGCAGGCCGAACTCCGCCTCTTGGGGTGGGTCAGGGCTCAGCCACGCCAGTATTTGTTGCAGCGGTCCCTGCCGTCCGACCAGTTCGGCAGGGGCTGCGGGCAGCGTCACGGGGCCGGTGCTCTCCGCTGGCGGAGCAAAACCGTATGGTCGTCCGTTGTGCGTGGGGGGCCGGACCGGTTCCTCGCCGTCCGACCTGACCGCGTTCTGCGCGATCACTTCTTCCAGCGCGCTGGTGGTGCCGGGATGGCCGTGCCGGGAGATGAGGTCGGCGAACTCGGTCAGCTCGAGGGCTTCATGGATGGGGACGGCGTGCAGACGGCGCCAGCCCATGGTCGGGTTGTCCTCGACCGCCACGCCGACCAGTCGGCCATGACAGAAGATGGCCGAGCCTGAGGCGCCTGCCCACGGCCGTTCTCCGCTGCCTGCGGGCGCCGGCCAGACGGGGCAGTCCAGTACCCAGCCCGACGAGGACGTCGAAACCACCGGTAACTCACCGCGCAGGTATTCGCACTGAGTCATGCTCCCGGCGTCAGCCGCGAAGGCGGGGAAGCCGGCACCTTCGAACGGCACGGGGACAACACCGCCGGGGCGGCCCCACCGCACCGGTCCCCCGCTGGTCTCCACCGGCTCATCCAGCCACAGAAGCGCCACGTCCACGCTGTGCGCAGGCGGGGCTGCCTTGTGCGGATCGGGCCAGCACACGCGCGCCGACCGCTGGACCAGATCGGTCCCGTAGCGCGGGTGTCCCACGTGAACCTCGATGTGCCCGGCCCACCGCTCGTCAGGACGCACGACATGCAGCGCCGTCAAAACCAGGTGAGGACCGACCAGGTACCCGGAGCCCGAACCGCGCGGTGCCCCCGTGCGTACCAAGGCGAGACGCTGCGGATCCATCTCATGCCTCCCACGGCCGCGGCTGAGCGCTCTTCCGGGAGGTGTCCGATTCGCCGTCGGTTAACTTGCCCTGGGGTTGTTGTCCCGGCCCGTCGTCACCTGGGACGTCGAGGCCTCCGGCGCTACGGCGAATCCGAGCCCGCTGCCCGCCCAGTGCCTCGTCCCGAACCTGCAACGTGAGCGTCAGCATCTGCCGCCGGGTGCTGCCCGCGCCGCTGCCGGCCTCGCCACCGATCTTGGCTCCCGGCAGGCCGACTTCCACTGTGACACCGCCGTTGGCGTCCCGTCGGAACTCCACCTCCAGCGACAGCTCCGCCTGCTCCACGTCGAAGCGGAATTGCTGGTCACTTCCCGCGGCCTGCGCCGCATACAGCTCCCGCCGTAGCTCTCCGAGTGCCTCAGAAAGCGATATCCCCATGTCCATGGTCCCCCCTGGTCTTCGCACGCCCGGCGCAGACAGCCCGACCGTCATTTCCCCGATACGTCCCGCTCTCCGCAGCGTTTTGCACCGCAAGCGCGGTGCGAGGGTCTACCCGGATTCTCGTCGGTTTCGCAAGGACTCGTGGTGGGCGGCTTCGGGGGCGGCGCGAGGATGGCGCCGGCGGTCATCCCGGATCTGGTGGGTCGGCGCAGCAGTGCCAACAGCAGGGCGCATTCCAGCACGCGGCTGCCGCACCGGTCGTCGACATGGCCGCCCGCGTCCACAACGACGGCCAGGTACCGCACGAGTGCGGGCAGGCCCGGTTCGTGAGGGCCGGCGGCGGCATCCAGTCGCGTCGCGGTGGGTCTTCCGCCGCCAGGGCAGGGAGCCGTCGCGCATGCGGCTGATCGGTGTGGCCCGCCCGCCGTGAGCGACACCGCAAAAGTCGTCCGCCTCGGCGTTCCGCAGCATCGACGCGCTGTGCTCGTGGTAGCCGACGAGAACGACGTCGAGGCGCCGGCGGCGGATCGCTCAAAAGCGGGAACGGGCCGTGTTCCAGGAGTTCCCAGGTGAGGCCGAGGCCGCTGGGGCCGGCGCTGAAGCCGTCCGCCATGACCACCAGGCGCATGAGCCGGCCGTTGCCCTCGCCGTGGTAGACCCAGGCGGTGCCGGAGGAGGTGCACCGGGGCCTGTGGCGGAGCGTCACCGCCGGGCCGATCCGGGTGTGGGGGTCCGGGCGGCACGGCGGTCCGGTCTGTCCGGCGGTCCGGTCTGTCCGGCCGGTGCTGCCGTCGCCGGGCGGGGTCAGCGCGTCGCGTGCCTTTTGGCGGCGTACGCCTCGGCCGCGTCGTCCGGCGGCTTCGCGCCTACATCACGCCGGGGAGCAGAGTGCCGCCGAGCAGCCCCTTGACCTTCTTCGCGTTGCCGACCGTGTTCTCGGTGACCTGCCGGCCGGGACCGGCGTCGAGGACCTCTTCGAGGAGTTGCCTGAGGGGCTCCGCGGCCTCGTCGGGCAGTTGCTGGGGAGCATCCGCCATGTCTGGTTCCTGTCGTTCGTGCCGCGCCGCGTCTCGGCGCGGCGGGATACCCGTCGTCTGTCCGGCTGCGGTGCCGACACGCGATCAAAGGCCGGGATTCACCCGTTCCGGTGGATTTCGGAGGGGGTGCGGGCCGTCCGTCAGGTGACGGGACGTCGGGGCCGGGGGCCGGTCGTCGGTGCGGCGGGTTACGGCTGTGGTGAGTGGCGGTGGCCGGCTGGTCCGGGCAGGGGTGCGTGGACGGCGAGGACGGCCGCGTCGTCGTCCACGCCGGTGCCGAGGGCGGCCAGGAGGTCGCGTAGGGCCGCGACGGTGCGTCGCGCGGTGGTGGGGGCCAGCCGCCGGGCGAAGTCCAGGAGGGCGTCGTCGCCGTAGCGGTCGCTGCCGCTGGCGGCGGTGTGTGCTTCGGTGAGGCCGTCGGTGTAGAGGAGCAGGGTGTCGCCGGGTGCCAGGCGGAGGGTGGTGGTGGCGATGGTGGCGTCGGGCAGGACGCCGATGAGCTGGCCGCCGGGGGTGGGCAGGTGGTCGGCGGTTCCGTCGGCGCGCAGCAGCAGGGCGGGCGGGTGGCCGCCGCCGGCCAGGGTGATGCGGAAGCCGCCCTCGTCGTGGGGGGTGAGCAGGCCGAAGAGGACGGTGCAGAACCGGGGTTCGGCGGCGCCGGCGTATTCGTGGACGAGGACGGTGTTGAGGTTGCGCAGGACGACGGCCGGGTCGGGGTCGTACACGGCCGCGGCGCGCAGGGTGTAGCGGGCCAGGGAGGTGACGGCTGCCGCGGTGGCGCCTTTGCCGCACACGTCGCCGAGGAAGAGGCCCCAGCTGCCGGAGGCGAGGGGGAAGAGGTCGTAGAAGTCGCCGCCGACCTCGTCGGCCGAGGCGATGTGGTAGTGGGCGGCCACGTCCAGTCCCGGTACGTTCTCCAGGGCGGGCGGCAGCAGCGATGCCTGCAGGGTGGCGGCGAGCTGCTTGAGCCGTTCGCGTTCGCGTTCGGACTCCTGGCGGGCGCGCAGCAGTTCCTGCTCGTAGGAGCGGCGCTCGCGGGCGTCGAAGACGGTGGTGCGGATCAGCCGGGGCTGTCCGTCCTCGCTCGTTTTGACGGTCGAGGTCACGAGGACCGGCAGGCGGCTGCCGTCGGCTCGTTTCAGTTCCAGCGCGATGCCGCTGATCTCCCCCTGCATGCGCAGCAGCGGCGCGTAGTGCGTCTCGTGGTAGAGGCGGCCGCCGGCGGTCAGCAGGTCGGAGAAGGTACGGCGGCCGACCAGCTCCGCGCCGCGCCGGCCGAGCCAGTCCA
This sequence comes from Streptomyces sp. JB150, assembly GCF_011193355.1. Classification (GTDB taxonomy): domain Bacteria; phylum Actinomycetota; class Actinomycetes; order Streptomycetales; family Streptomycetaceae; genus Streptomyces. The sequence goes on along the minus strand of NZ_CP049780.1, from coordinate 58,649 downwards.
GCAGGGTGGCGTTGACCTTGACGATCGTTCCGTCCAGGGCGGTGGACAGGAAACCGCAGGGCGCGTTCTCGTAGAGGTCCTCGGTGCTGTCCTCCAGCAGGGCGGAGGGGGGCGGGGTGTCGTCCGGGAGCGCGGTGTCGTCCGGGGGCGGTGCGGGGGGCGGGCCGACGCCCTCGTCGCCGGTCCCGCTCATCATCGGAGGGCTCCGGCCGGGGTGGTGATCGCTTGGGAGGGCGTGGCCTTTCCCGGGACCGGCTCGCGGCGAAGGTCCAGCACGTCCTCCACGGTAACCGTCGGGGCCGGGGGTGCGCTTCTCGGACGTGGCGACTTCTGTCGTACGCCGGGCGGCACGCTGGCGGCCGTATCGCCATGCATACCGTCTCGGATCCGGGGCACCAGCACGTTCGAACAGCTCGGCTCCCCCTTCCGAGTACGGCGGCCCCGTCACCTTTCCCCCCGGTGGCGGGGCCGCCGCCCGTTCGGGCCCGTGTCGAGATCGGGAAAGGGAGAGCACAGGCGGCTGCGTCCGGCAAGCGGTGAGCGGCGAGGGGCGGGGGTGTGTGCCGCGGTGCCGTGCCTCCTCGGCCGCGTCGTGGACTGCGGCGTCGCCGTGTTCCTCCTCACGGGCCGGGGCGGCGGTGTGACCAGCGGCGGGCGGACACCGTCTGGCAGGGCATGAACGACGTGACCGATGAAGAGATCGTCCGTGCGGTGCGCGGCATCGTCGCCATGGAGGCGTCACGGGAGGCGCTGGCCGCCCGGGTGACCGCGCTGCGCACCGCCACGGCCGCCGAGGAGCTGGCCGGACGCGACCGCTGCGGCACGGCCATGGCCGACGCCGACACCCGGATCCTGCTGGAGTCCATCGACGTGCTCGACCGGCTGGGTATGACGGCGGCGGCCATGGCCTGCTCCCACGTCGCTCAGCAGGAGGGCATCCTGCCGCCGCCCTGACGCCGCACGGCCGTGGCACCGGGCCGCGTGAGCCCTGTGGGTGTGGCGGGGCTCGCGCGGCCGGTGTTTGCGCAGGTCGGATGGGGGATGCCACGGTGCGGTGGGGGTGGATGCGCAGGTCCGGCAGATCAGGGCGCAGCTCGGCGATCCGTGGGTTCGGCGCGCGTCGGGGGCCGGCGGGCCTTCGGCGGGGCGGCGAGTTCGACGACGCGCGGCCGGGTGAAGGCGGTGGCGGTCAGGGCGCGGGCAGTCGGCCGTCGAAGCGGGTGCCCAGGGCGGGTGGCGCGCGTTCTGAGGAGGAGGCGGCCTTTGAGGGCGCCGGCGGCGGGCTCGGTCAGTGGCCGTTGCTTGGGAACGCTCGCGCAAGGGGCCGCCAAAGGATCACTCAGGGGTCACCGGTACTCGGGCGGGGCTTGCCGGCGGGAGAGGGCCAATGTGCGTCGCTGTCGGTCGATCTCGGTGACGACGACCGTGATCTCGTCGCCGGCGCGGACGACGTCCGCCACGCTCTGTGCGGGCGTCGAGGTGAGTTCTCGCAGGTGGACCAGTCCCTCGACTCCGTCGGCGACCTCGACGAACACGCCGAATGGGACCAGCTTGGTGACCCGTCCTCGCAGTTTCTGCCCTGCCACGATGTCGCTGGCACATTCCTGGAAGGGGTCCGGCTGCGTCGCTCGCAAGGACAGTCTTGCCTCCAGGTTCCGTGTGTCGAACTGGAGGAACTCGCAGGTGACCCGCTGTCCTGCGTGCACTACGACAGAGGCTGCTTCGATGCGCTGCCAGGACAGTTCGGGGACGTGCCCGCGCGGGCGCCGTGTTTGCCGCCGCGGGATGCCGACTCCTGTCAGTGCCGCGTGCCACAGTGTCGGCCATGTCGCTCGCTGATCTCACTCTCGACCTGTGGCGGACCTTCGACGAGGTCACCGCCCGGCAAATCGCCCAGGATGTCGCTGACCACGTGGGCGGCCGGGTATCACGTGTCGAGGCCACGCACCACCTCGGCGCCCCGCTGCACCGCGTCCTGGTCGAGCGGGACGGGCAGGAGTTCGCCCTGGTCCCCGGAGGCCGGGTGTCCCTGGGCTTCGACGTCGACGCCTGGCAGCCGAGCGCGCAGCAGGCCGCCGACTACGCGCAGAGCCTGGAGCAGGGCTACGGTTACGGGCTGGATCTGCGGACCCACCTCGCGCGGGTCCTCAGCGCTCGCCGCAGCGTTCACCTGGACACCGTCCTGATGGCCGTGGAGGACGAAGCCCTGACCGTACCGCCGGCCGGCGTGCCGGCTGCCCTGAGCGCCCGCGGTCTGCGGATGCCGAGTTCCGACGAGTGGGAACACGCCTGCGGCGCCGGGTCCGACACCCTGTTCCGGTGGGGCGACGGCTGTCCCCTCGACCGCGTCCCCTACGGCGACGACAGCGGCCCGCACAACGAACCGAACGCCTTCGGTCTGCGCATCGCCTACGACACCTACCGCGCCGAGCTGACCAGCGACGTCACCGCGGTCCACGGCGGCGACGGGGGCGAGTCGGTGTGCGGCGGCTACGGCCACCTGCTGGCCTGGCTCCCCCTGGCGACCGCCAACCGTAACCCCGCCATGGCCGAGTTCGTGTACGGACCGGACGGAGAGGACATGTACGAGGACTTCTCCACCCGACCGGTGCTGACGCTCTGAGCGACCGGAGACCGATCGGCGACCGCCTCGCGGCGGGCGGGACAGGCGGGCCCCTTCCTGGTGGCGGCCGTGGTGTGGGGCCCGAACCGGCAGTCGATGCCGGACCAGGACAGGAGGCCGTCCGCCCACAGGATCTGCTGCCACATCGCGGTCCGTTGCTGGTGGCGTAGCTCGTGGCGGAGATCGGGCCCTCGTCGCCCCAGGCGTCCCAGGGGATGTCGGTGCCCGCGACGACTCCCTGGCTCGCGCTCGCCAGGGCGGGCGTGGTGGCGAGTGCGAGGTGTGCGGCGCCGCTGCCGCACCGGGTGGGTCAGCTGCAGGTCAGGTAGTTGTCGCCGGCGACCCGCTTGTTTCCCTTGCGGTCAGGGCGGTTGTCGCCGGTCTCGTCGACGAGCCCGTATCCGGCCCGGCCGAACGGGTGTTTCCCCACGATTCCGTCTGCCGGTTGGTCGGTGGCGTAGGCCTTCTGCCACTTCACGGTCGCGGCCCTGGTGTCGTCCCCGAAGACGCCGTCGATGTCGTCCCAGGCCAGGAGGTCGTACGACCACAGCACCTCCTGCCACAGGCACGTCGCGTTCGAGGAGGCGTGACGGGACGTGGACAGATAACCCTCGTCAGTCCAGTCGTCGACATATATGTCGCCGCCGCCGTGGACGAACGCCCGCCCGCTGAAGTCCCCGCTGGCCGGTGCCGGCGAGGCGGACAGGATCAGCGCGGCGGTCACCGCGCCGGCGGTGCAACCGGTGAAGCGGGCGGGCGTCGACAGGCCCATGCGTTTCCTCCATGGCTGCGGGCGGGCACACCGGCCCGCGGTTCGCCCGGTTTCCCGTGCGTGGGCCGGGACTTGACGCCGACGACTCTGCCACCCGCTGATCGGGCCGGTCATGCGCGAGGAGCGCCGGACCGTGCGCAGGGTGTGCCGGCTCGGTGGACCGGGTCGTCAGGTCCTGCGCCGGAAGGCCGGCGGCAGCTCGGAGGGTCCGCGGGCGGGTTCTGCGGAGCCGGCGGGGGCGGGGGCGGTCGCGAGCTTCGCCAGGGGTGACCGACCCGGTGGCGGCAGGGGCGGGCGGCAGCGGCAGGGGGCCTGGATCAGGTGGCGGTGCAGGAGGGTTTCCGCTCGTGTCCGGACGTCGTCCCGTGTGCTGTCGAGCAGGGCCCGCAGGAGGCGGGGGGTGTGGCGCAGGGCGGTGAGGGCGGTGGCGCGTACGCCGGGGTCCGGGTCGTCGGCGAACGGCGGGAGCGCGTCGTCGGGCAGCGCCCTGAGCATGCGCAGCGCGGACAGGGCGCGGGCGCGGACCCTGGCGTGCGGGTGGTGGAGGAGGGGGTGCAGCAGGGCGGCGTCCTCGGGGTGTCCTTGTTCGGCGAGGCCGAGGACCGCGGCCGGGACGACGGTGGCCGGGTCGGCGCACAGGTTGTGGTAGTGGGTGCGCGGGTCGTGCCCGTGCGCGCGCAGGTGCCGGCACGCCGTCGCGCGCACGGTGTGGGAGAGGTCCGTCAGGTGGCGGGGCAGTTCGTCGCCGCGGCCTGTGCGGCGCAGGTGTCCCACGGCGGCGGCACGCACGCGAGTGTCCCGGGCGCACAGCAGGCGGTCGAGGACCGTATGCGCTTGTGGGTGGGCGAGGGCGGCCGCGCAGGCGTGGCGGCGGATCTTACGGTAGCGGTGGGTGGTGGCGAGCGTGGCGAGGTCGTCGATGCGCAGGAAGCCGGTCGTCACGGCGGTGGCGAGGGTGCCCAGGCGCAGGCCGTAGGCGGGGTCATTGTCGAGGTGGGCGAGGAAGCGGGTTCTGGCGTCGTCGAGGACCGTCTGCCGGCCGCAGGCGAGCGCGAGGCGTATCGCGGTGCGTACGGCCAGCTCTCGCACGCCCTCGTCGTGGTCCTGCTCGGCCAGTGCCCACACCTGCCCCATGGCCGGCGTCCCGTACAGGGTGGCCGCCTCCAGGCCGGCGCGCCGGGACTGGCGGTCGCGGTGGGTCAGCAGGTGGGTGAGGGTCGTCACGGGCAGGGCGTCGAGGCGCCCCAGGACGGCCTGGCGTGCCCAGGTTCCGTACCGCCTGCGGGTGGCCACCAAGGCGGCCAGGGTGGCCAGGTCCGCCAGTCGGGGCGGCACCGGGGCGGGGGCGTCGCCGAGTACGCGGTCGAGGACGGTGCGGGCGCAGGTCCGTACCCGTTCGTCGGTGTCCGCGCTGCGGATCAGGACGAGCGGCAGGACGGAGTCGGGCAGCTGCCCCGCGGTGTCCAGGGCCAGCGCCGCCGCACGGACGCGGGGGTCGGCGTGGCACAGGCACAGGGCGATCTCGGACTCGGTGGGCGGCAGGCTCCAGGACACAGCTGCGCTCCCGTCGGGGTTCTCCCGCCAGTACGGGGCCCGGCGCCAGTCCGCGATCTCCCGTGTGCTCACCGGCCACGGGCCGACGCGGGTCCGGGAGGCGGAGGCCGTCGTGCGGCCGCCGGACGCGTGGTCGTGGGTGGCCCGGTGGACGCGCCGGTCGAGCCGGATCCAGTCCTCGGCCTCCCCCGCCCCGATCGCGCACGTGACGCCCTTGCCGTGGAGCAGCCGCTCGCAGGGGGCGTAGAGCGTGGTGGGGCCGAGGTCGTACGTGGTCATGCGCGACTGTAGCCCGGTCGCCTGCCCCTCCCCCGGTGTTTTCCCCGGCAGGCGGGGGCGGAGGGAGAGGAACGGCGGCGCCCCCGCCGGGGGTGGGCGGGGTGCGGGTCCGTGCACGGCAACGGGTGTGCCGGTCGCGGGCGGCTCAGCCGCAGGGCGGGGTCTCGCGGATGGTGACAGTGGTGAGAGCGGTGAGGGTGGTGAGGGCTTCGGTGGCGGCGTGCCGTGTGCGTGGGGAGGTGTCGGTGGTGGCGAGCCGGGCCAGGTGCTCGTGGGCGGGGCCGCTGTCCGGGGGGAGCTCGCCGGTGGCTTCCATCCAGGCGTGCAGGGCGGTCGCCGCCTGGTAGCGGACGGCCTCGTCCGGGTCGTCCAGGCCCGTGACGAAGCGCCGCAGGTCCTGCGGGGCGGTGTCGCCGTCGGTGTCCAGGAGCGACAGCGCGGCGGCCCGCACCTGCCCGCCGGGTGCCCTGTCGGCCAGCCGGCGCAGGCCGGGCAGCGCCTGGCCGAGGCCGCGGAGCGCGTTGCGGGTGGGCCAGGTGTCCTGCCCGGACTCCAGGTGCGCGGTCAGGGCCCAGGCCACCGTGTGGCGCTCCCACAGCCGCAGGCCGCGCTCCACCAGGACGCCCAGGGCGTCGAGCGCCCCGGTGCGCAGCGCCGGTTCCTCCTCGTCGAGGAGCGGCAGCAGCAGCCATACGGCGTCCCAGCCGCCGCCCTCCGCCACGGCCACGGCGGCGGCCGCCCGGACCGGGGCGGGCAGGGTGCCGTCGTCCAGCGCCGACCGCAGCCGCTCGGCCGCTGTCGGGGGGTCCAGGCGGCCCAGGGCGTGTGCGGCAGCCGGTCCGGCCACGGGGTCGGTCAGCCAGCGCAGCGCGGCAGCGGCCGCGCGCGGATCGCCGCGCCGGGCGGCGCCGCGCAGCAGGACCGCCGCGGTGTGCGGGTCGGGTTCGTCGTCCAGGGCCGCGGCCAGCGCGTCGCGGGCGGTGGCGGATTCCACGCTCGCCAGGCGGGCGGCCACCGCGGTCCGCACCCGCGCCGAGGGATCCCGCAGCCCGGTGAGCAGACAGTCGAGCAGGGCCCCGGTGCGGCGGGCGGGCACCATGGCCATGGCCTCGACGCGGGCGGCGCCCTCGCCTTCCCTGGCGGTGCGCAGCACCTGCGCCGCCACGGCCGGGTCGTCGGCGAACCGGTACAGCAGGGCGCGGGCAAGGCCGCGGACAATGGGGTCCGGGTCGCCCAGCAGGCCGGCCACGGCCGCCGCGTCGCCGGGGACGCCCGTGGCGTGCAGGGCGGTCAGGGCGTTGATCCGCACGTGCCGGTCGGGGTCGGTCAGCAGCCGCGCGAACACGTCCGTGATCCGGGGTCCGTCGAGGCCGAGGCGCAGCGCGGCCAGCGACGTGCGGCGCCGCACCTGCGGGTCGCCGTCCGCCAGCAGCGCCGGCAGTGCCTCGGCGGCGGCCCCTCGCACCCGCGGCGAGCCCTCGCCGCCCGCCAGCCGGGCCAGTCCCGCGGCGGCCGCCGCCCGTACCGCGGGTTCCGGGTCGCCGGCCGCCCGGACGAGGACGGCGGCGTGCTCCGGGCGGCCGGTGCGGCCCAGGCCTTTGGCCGCCGCCGCGCGTCTGGCCGGGTCCGCCGCGCCGTGCAGTTCCCGCAGGAAGTACGCGATCTGATGCTCCGCCATGCCTGCCACCCCCTGTCGGGTAAGACGCGTCAGCCGCCGGAAGGTTGGCCTGCGGGCCGAGGCTCGGGGACTCGGGGGCTGAGGGCTCGAGGGCTCGGGGCTGGGGATTGGGGAGGGCTGGGGTTGTGGCGCGTGCCTCCAAGGTGATGCCCGCCGCGCCGGCCCGGCGGGGCGTACAGGGGTGCGTACGGCGGGGCGTGGGTGGGTGGGTCCTGGGGGTGGCCCCACCGCCGGTGCGGAGGCTGCCGCCATGGGCGGCGGCGGCCCGCCCCGGCAGAGTGTGCGGGCATGAAGGCAACCATGAAGACCGCGCGGGCCCGCCTTGCCACCGCCGCCGTGCTCGCTGCCGCGGTCGCCGCCACGGCGCTCCGCCGGATGCCGCGGCCGTCCGCCGGCCGACACACGCGGCACCCGCGGCCGGCCCGCTCACCTCCGGGCAGCTCCAGCGCGAGACGGACCGCGTCCTTGCCGAGGGCGGGTTCGTCGGGATCACGGTGCGGGTGCGCGACGGCGCCCGCACGGTGCACGCCCGAGCGGGCGAGGCGCAGTGGCGCACCGGCCGGCCCGTGCCGCGCGGGGCGCGGTTCAGGGTCGGCAGCGTCACCAAGGCGTTCGTGGCCACCGTGGTGCTGCAACTCGTCGCCGAGGGGCGCCTGTCGCTGGACGACACCGTCGAGGGCCTGCTGCCGGGGGTGGTGCGCGGCAACGGCAACGACGGCCGCCTCATCACCGTCAGGAACCTGCTGCAGCACACCAGCGGCCTGCACGACTACGGCCCCGAGGAGGACACCGGGAGCACCGCGGCCGACTTCGAGCGCACGAGGTTCGACCACTGGGAGCCCGAGCAGCTGGTCGCCGGCGCGCTGCGCCACCGGCCGGACTTCCCGCCCGCGCCGGCCGATGACCGCGAGCCCGACTGGAACTATTCCAGCACCGGCTACGTCCTCGCCGGGATGATCATCGAGAAGGTCACCGGGCGGACCTGGGCCGAGGAGGTAGGCGACCGCGTCGTCCGCCCGCTCGGCCTGACCGGCACCTACGCCCTCGGCGACGACCCGTACCTGAAGCCGCCGTACGCCCGCACCTACCACCTGTTCCCCGGCTCGGACAGCTGGACGGACATCACGGCCAGGAACCCCTCGCAGGTGGACGCGGCCGCTGCCCTGGTCAGCACCGAGCGCGACGTGGACCGTTTCTTCGCCGCCCTGCTCGGCGGGCGCCTGCTGCCTCCCGCCCAGCTCTCGCAGATGCGGCAGCCGCTGACCCGCGGCGGCGGCACCTGGGGCCACGGAGGCGACCTGGAGGGGTTCACGGTGCGCACCGCTCTCACCGCGGACGGGCGCCGCTCGGTCGTCGTCGCCGCCAGCGGCACCGGCGGCGGAGCGGCTGCTCGCCGCCGAGCGGGCCGTCCGCGGGCTCGTGGACCGCGTGCTGTGCGCCCGCACGGGATGACACCGCCGTGACCGGCCCCCCGTCAGCGGCCCTCGTCGCACGGGTCGCCGCCCGCGGGCACCGGCAGGGTGTCGGCCGCCAGGCAGGAGGAGTACACCCGCGACGGTGCGGGCCGCGGCTCGGACGTCGTCGCGGCGTCCACGGCGATGAGCGCCGCGGCCGCGGCACACGTCAGCGCCGCCGCCAAGGCAGTCCCCGCGGCGCGGTTCACCGGTAGCCGTCCAAGTGGTCGCGCAGCTCGTCGTCGCAGTCCTCCGCGCCGGTGCGGACGCGCGTGAAGGCCAGCACGCCGCCCTCCTCCCCTGTCCGCTCGGCGGCCTTGGCCAGCTCCCTTTCGACGGCCGCGATGTAGGCGGCGCACTCGGCGCTGACAGGCTCGTGGGAGGTGCCGGGGCGCGGACCGGGTGCCGGGGAGGCGTTCAGGGCGGCGGTGGCGGCCGTGCCGGCCACGCACAGGACCGCCCACGCGGCCACCCACGTGCGGCGGCTTGAGGGTAAGGGCTTGGGCATTGCGGCATCCTACGAGCGCCCCGGCGTGCTGGAGGACGAAGGGTCCGCTCCCCCGGCCGCCGCCCCCAGCCGCCGCCTCCCCCAGCCGTCACCTCCCCCCGGTCCGGCTCACACCCCGTCAGCACGCCGCGCCGTCGCAGTCCGTTGCCCGGGTGGTGTCCGCGCGCCGGGTGGCGGCTCCCGGGCGCCGCTCTCCGGAGTGAACGGCCGGCCCGCGCCGTGTCCTTCCGGCCCGCCGCGACCGTTGAGCCGATCATGCGAAAGATCGTCCCTGTGCTGTCCGGGATGTCCGGCGGCGTGACGGGCCGGCGGACGGGCTGAGCCGCTTCCATGTCCACGTATCCGCGCCGCGCGCTGGCCCTCGCGCTCCTTCTCCCGTGGTGTGCGGTGGCCGCCTGCACACGCCCCGTACCCCCGTCGCCGAGTGACGACGACACGGTCAGGGCCGCCCAGTTGCTGCTCACCGACCGCTGTCTGATCCGTCAGGGGCTCACCCCGCCGCGCCCTCACCAGCGTCCGTCCGGCGACGGGGAGCAGCGCCGGGTCAGTGACGCGTTGTTCGGGTCGGGACGGGCCGAGCTGTCCCTGACGCTGCCCGGCGGGCCCGAGGTCCGCCAGCACTCCGACGGCTGCCTGGCGCGCGCCCAGCAGCGCCTGTACGGCGACCAGGAGCGCTGGTTCCGCGCCTCGACCCTCGTCAACAACCTCAAGAGCAGGGCCCGGGAAGGCGAACGGACCGCCTACCGGGAGATGCGGGCACATGCCGTCCGCACCGCCCAGGCCATCCTCGAGTCCGCACACGAGAAAGGCACCGCACGATGAAGAAGCCCGCCCTCCTGGCCGCCGCGCTGCTGCTGGCCGCCGGCTCTCCGCTGGCCACCACCGCCACGGCCTCGGCCGCCGACTGCCCCAGCGGCCATTTCTGCGCCTGGGAGCACTCCGACTATCAGGGCCAGCGGGCGAACTGGTCCGGTGACGACGGCTGGTGGGAGGGCCACATCGCCGACGCCGACTCCTCCTGGGCCAACCACGGCATCGAGGGCCCGGGTGTCCCCGCCTTCGTCCAGGTCTACGAAGACGCCTGGCAGGGCGGTGACATGACCATCTGTCTCGCCCCCGGTCAGGAGGTCCACTGGAACGGTGTCGCCAACGACCGCGGTGACTCCCACCGGTGGGCCATGGGCTGCTGAGGGCCCTTTTTTTGGCGGCCGGGGGCCGGCGGGTGGTGGCCCGCCGGCCCCCGCCCTGGTGTGCGGGCGGCCGGGGCGGTACGGGAATGCGCCATCGGGCGTGCCGGTCCCCTGGCGCGGCGCGGGGGGCCGGTGGCGGTGCGGGGGGCGGCGTGGGGGTTCGGGCGCGGGACGCGGCGCCGGTGGCCCGGCGTCGTGGAGTTGCCTGTTGGAGCGGGGGTGTCAGGTGTGTGCGGGGCGGGGGCGGTGCGGCAGAGCGGAAATCAAGGGGCGCTGCACCGGCGGGAGTTAGTTTCCGGACACTGAAGGGGAACGGGGAACGGGTGATCTTCGATGGAGCTCCGGATATTAGGATCGATAGAACTCTGGACAGGCAACGCCCTGGCCGATCTCGGCCCCGCGCGGCAACGCAGCATCCTCGGTGTCCTGCTGGTCGATCCGGAACGTCCGGTGCCGTTGGAGTCCCTCGTCGACCGTGTGTGGGGGGACCGGCCGCCCGCGGGGGTCCGCAATGTCGTGCACACCTACATCACGCGACTGCGGCGGGCGCTGGCCCGGGCGTCGGCGGGGCCGGGTGAGCCGATCGGGCTGGTGCGCACGCCCGCCGGTTACCGGATTTCGGCCGATCCGGGGTCGGTGGACCTGGTGCGGTTTCGCCGGCTGCTCAAGAGCGCGCAGCGTGAGGGGCTGGGTGACCAGGAGCGCAGCGCGCTGCTGCAGCAGGCGTTGCACATGTGGCGGGGGGACGCGCTCGGCGGTATGCAGAGCGACTGGGCGGCGCGGCTGCGGGAGACGCTGCGGCAGCTGCACCATGAGGCGCTCAGTCAGTGGGCGGACGCCGAGATCCGGCTGGAGCGTCCCGGTGCCGTCCTCGCGGAGCTGCGGGCGGCGCTGCTGACCGATCCGCTCTCCGAGCAGCTGTGTGAGCGTTTGATGCTCGCGCTGTATCTGGAGGGGCGCAGCGTCGACGCGCTGGAGTACTACCAGTCGATGCGCCGGCTGATCGCCAAGGAGCTGGGCACGGATCCGTCGCGGCGGCTTCAGCGGCTGTACGAAACGATTTTGCGCGGTGAGGAGGCCGATCCCGCGCCGCCGCCGGAGCGCGGGGGCGGCGAGCCGCACGGGGCGGTCACGCACGGCGTGGGCACGTTCCAGGTCACGGCTCCCGCCCGGTCCGCTGCGCCCGCCGTGCAGGTTCCGCCAGTTCCGCAGATGCTGCCGCTGGACCTGCCGGACTTCACGGGGCGGGCGCGGGAGATGGAGGTGGTGCAGCGGTCGCTGACGCAGCCCACTGGTGCGCAGCCGCCCGCGGTGGTGCTGGTCGGCGGTGGCGGTGTCGGCAAGACCGCGCTGGCCGTGCGGCTGGGGCACCGGCTGCGGTCGGCCTTCCCCGACGGGCAGCTGTACGCGGCGCTGCGCGGCAGCGGTGCCCGGCCGGCGGATCCGCACGCGGTGCTGGGCCGGCTGCTGCGGGTGCTGGGGACGGATCCCGACCGGCTGCCGGCCGATCCGGACGAGCGGGCCGAGGTGTACCGGCTCGCGCTGGCGGGGCGTCAGCTGCTGCTCACGCTCGACGACGCGGTCGACGACGCGCAGGTGCAGCCGCTGCTGCCGGGCAGTGCGGACACCGCGGTGCTGATCACGAGCCGGGGGCGGCTCAGTACGCCGCTGGGTGCGCGGGTGCTGCAGCTGCCGGATCTGCCGCACAGTCACAGTGTGCGGCTGCTGGCCCGGATGCTGGGTGCGGAGCGGGTCAGCCGGGAGCCGGCCGCGGCGGCCGCGATCGCGCGGTACTGCGGTGGGCTGCCGCTGGCCCTGCGGGCCGCGGCGGTGCGGCTGAACACCCGTCCGCACTGGTCGCTGAGCCGGTACGCGGAGCGGCTGAGCGACGAGGGGCGGCGGCTGGACGAGCTGGCGCACAGCTCGCTGAGTGTGCGGGCCAGTTTCGCGGTGTCGTACAACGCGCTGCCCGAGGACGCCCGTGAGGCGCTGCGGTGCCTGGCGCATCTGCCGGCGGCCGAGTTCGACGCCCATCTGGCCTGTCCGGTGCTGGGCAAGGACTTCGCGACCGTGGAGGACGCCTGCGAGCAGCTGGTGGAGGCGCATTTCCTGAGCGTGGCCGCGCCCGCGGTGGGTGATCTTCCCACGCGTTACCGCCTGGACGGGCTGCAGCGCGCTTTCGCGCAGGAGCTGGGTTCGGACCGGGCGGGCGCGCTCGGTGACGCGGTGCAGCTGTCGTCGTGAGGCGGCCGGCACACGGCCGGGTGCGGGCCCGCAAAGGTCCGGTGAACGTGCCGGTGTGCACGCCGCCGCCCGCGTGACCGTCTTCTTGCCGCCGTCGTCCGGCCGGGGTCGTGGCGTGCCGGTCCCGCCGGCGGTGGCGGGCTGCCCGGAGCCTGGGTGCCGGCGGCGGTTGTCGCCGGATGCGGGCCGGCCTCGCGGGCGGTGACCGTGGGTGTGCGTGCCCGGTGTGGCGCGGGGGGGGGCGCGGCCGTGCGGGCGGGGGCCGCGGCGGGCCTGCTCGGCGGGTGCGACCTGGGAATACACCCGCGGTCAAGAAGCCCTCCAGTCCCGCGCCCATGGGGGTGCCGGAGAGTCATGGGCGAAGCCACTTGAAGCGAGAGGGCAGGAAGGAGTGAGACCGTCATGACGCCTCCGGACACTCCCCAGGCCGTACTGCCGGACCTCGGCAGGACCGACACGGAACTGCGGCCGCCGGCACCGGCGCGCGCACCCACGATGGCCGAACTGGCCAGCGAGCTCACCACCCGCAGGGCGCAGGCCCACTTCGGGCACGACCCGGACGCCGAGACCCGTCACCTCTCCAAGGGCAAGCTGCTGGCCCGCCAGCGCATCGAGATGCTGCTCGACCCGGGCACGTTCACCGAGCTGGGGCTGTTCGCCGAGCACCGTGCGGTGGGCTTCGGCATGGAGGACTCGCATCCCGAGGGCGACGGTGTGATCACGGGCTGGGGTGAGGTCGACGGCCGTACGGTCTTCGTCTTCGCGCATGACGCCCGGGTGCGCGGCGGGGCGCTCGGTGCGACGTTCGCCGCGAAGATCCACCAGCTGCTCGACTTCGCCGACTCCGTCGGTGCCCCGGTCATCGGTCTCAACGACGGCGGCGGCGCCCGGATCCAGGAGGGCATCGACGCGCTGGCCGGGTTCGGCAAGCTGTTCGCGCGTAACGTGCGGGCCTCGGGTGTGGTGCCGCAGATCAGTGTCGTGCTCGGCTCGTGCGCGGGCGGCGCCGTCTACTCGCCGGCGCTGACCGACTTCACGTTCATGGTCGAGGGCATGGCCAACATGTTCATCACCGGGCCGGACGTGGTGCAGGCGGTGACCGGCGAGAAGGTCACGCAGGAGGAGCTGGGCGGCGCGTACACGCACGGCACCCGTACCGGGGTGGCGAGTTTCGTGGCCGCGGACGAGGAGTCCTGCTTCGAGGGCGTGCGCGAGCTGCTGTCGTATCTGCCGTCGAACAACGCCGAGACGGCGCCGTACAGCAGGCCGCTGGACGATCCAAACCGGCGGTGCGAGGAGCTGCTGCGGCTGGTGCCGGTCGACGACCGCACACCGTACGACATCAGGACGGTCATCGACCACATCGTCGACGACGGCGACTACCTGGAGATCCAGGAGGGGTGGGCGCCCAACATCGTGTGTGTGCTGGCCCGGCTGGACGGTCATCCGGTGGGCATCGTGGGCAACCAGCCCGCCGCGATGGCGGGGGTGCTGGACATCGACTCCTCGGAGAAGGCCGCCCGGTTCGTGCGCACCTGCGACGCGTTCAACATTCCGCTGGTGACGCTGGTGGACGTGCCGGGGTTCATGCCCGGCACCGACCAGGAGCACAACGCGATCATCCGGCGCGGCGCGAAGCTGCTGTACGCCTACTGTGAGGCGACCGTGCCGCGGGTGCAGGTCATCCTGCGCAAGGCGTTCGGCGGCGCGTACATCGTGATGGACTCCAAGTCGATCGGCTCGGACCTGTCGTTCGCCTGGCCGTCCAACCAGACGGCCGTGATGGGCGCGGACGGGGCGGCCAACATCATCTTCCGCAGGCAGCTGCGGGCGGCGGCGGAGCCGGAGAAGCTGCGCCGGGAGCTGATCGCCGAGTACACCGAGCAGCTGATGAATCCCTTCGTGGCCGCGCAGCGCGGGCACGTCGACGACGTGATCGATCCGGCGGACACGCGGCGGGTGCTGATCAGGTCGCTGGAGATGCTGCGCACCAAGCGGGCCCGGCAGCCCGTGCGCAAGCACGGGAACGAGCCGCTGTGAGCGCGATTGGGGCCGCGGTGCTCAGGGTGGTGCGGGGAGATCCCACACCGGAGGAACTCGCCGGGCTGCTGGCCGTGTTCGCCGCGCTGCGCGCCGTGGGTGAGGCGCAGCCCGACGCGGCGCCGCCGGCCGGGCGGCGCGGCTGGGGGCGGCCGGGCGGCTGGCAGCGCCTGGAGCCCGCCGTCGCACCGGACGCGGCCGGCTGGCAGCGCTCCGGCGCACGAACCGACGAGAGGACGGGCTGATGACCGGTTGGACCGGGTCTGGCAGCGGTGGTACGACGACCGGCTGTCTGGCCATGTTTCCCGGGCAGGGATCGCAGCGGGCGGGCATGGCCCGGCACCTGCTGGACGCCCACGCCCCGGCGCGGGGGGTGTTCGCGCGGGCCGACGAGATCCTGGGCCTGCCGCTGTCGCGGATCTGTGTGAGCGGTACCGCCGGGGAGCTCGCCCGCACCGAGATCACCCAGCCCGCGATCGTCACCACCAGTCTCGCCGTGTGGGAGGTGCTGCGGTCGGCCGGCTACCGGCCGGCGGCGGCCGCGGGCCACAGTCTGGGTGAGTTCGCGGCGCTGGTGGCCGCCGGCGTGCTGTCCCTGGAGTCGGCGCTCCAGCTGGTGCGGCTGCGCGGCCGGCTGATGGGTGAGGTGGCGCGCGAGGTGCCCGGCGCGATGGCGGCCGTGCTCGGTCTCGCCGCGCAGGAGGTGGCGGCCGTCTGCGACAGCGCCCAGGCCCTGGGGCTGGGGCTGGTGCAGGTCGCCAACTACAACGAGCCGCTGCAGACGGTCGTCTCGGGTCACGCGGACGCTGTCGAGGTGGCCGGCAAGGCGGCGCTGGCCGCCGGCGCCGACCAGGTGGTGACGCTGGACGTGGGGGCGCCGTTCCACTGCTCGCTGATGTCGGCGGTGGAGGAGGAGTTCACCGAGGCGCTCGCCGCCCACCGGTTCGCCGATCCCGTCCTGCCGGTGATCAGTTCGGTCACCGGCGGCTATGTCACCACCGGTGAGGAGGCGCGGCGGCTGTTGCGGCGTCAGCTCACCGGGCCGGTGCGCTGGGTTCAGGTGCTGCGCACGGCCGCCCGGCATCCGGTGGACGCCTACACCGAGATCGGGCCCGGCCGGGTGCTCAGCGGGCTGGCCCGCCGCACGCTCGGGGAGGTCGGCACCCGCTCCACCGGAGACCCGCGCCGGCTCGCGGCGCTGCTGGGCGAATTGGCGCCGCGGCAGCGGCCGGAGCCGGTGGCGTCCTGACACCGCGCGGCCGGCCCGTACCCGTCGGTCCGCGCATCTGGCAGCAATTCAACGAAGGGTTAAGGACACATGTCGTACGACGGTAAAGACTTCGGCACCATCGTCCAGGAGGCGGTCGCGGACGCGCTCGGCATCGACATCGAGGAGGCCGTGCCCGAGGCGACGCTGCTGGGCGATCTGGACGCGGAGTCGATCGACCTGCTCGACGTCCTGTTCCGCATCGAGAAGGCGGCGGACGTGAAGATCAAGGTGTCGGACATCGCGGAGCTGCTCCAGGGCGGGATACCCGACGAGGAGTTCGCCGACGAGAACGACATCATCAACGAGGTCGGCCTGGCGCAGCTGAAGCGGTCGCTGCCGCAGATCGACGTGCAGGAGCTGGCCGGCAAGCTCACGGCGGACGATGTGCTGTCCCTGTTTACCGTGCAGAACCTGACCGACCTGGTGACCGAGCGTGCCGCCCTCGCCGCGGCCGCTGCGTGAGCGGGGCGCGGGGCGGTCACCGGACGGCTCCGCCCCGCCGCCGCTGCGGGTGCGGACCGGCATGGACCTGGCCGAGGTGTCCCGGGTCGAGGAGCTGATGGACTCCCAGCCCGAGCTGCGCGAGCGGGTGTTCACCGCTCGTGAGCTGGCCTACTGCTACCGGCGCAAGCGGGCCGGTGAGCATCTGGCCGGCCGCTGGGCGGCCAAGGAGGCCGTGCTCAAGAGCCTGGGGACCGGGATGGGCGCGGGCATGGAGTGGACGGACATCGAGGTCGTCAACGACCGCGCCGGACGTCCCCGGGTGCGGCTGTACGGCGAGGTGGACCGGGTCGCGCGGTCTCTCGGGATGCACTACATCGACCTGTCTTTGAGTCACAGTGCCGGTCTCGCCGTCGCCCACGCCGTCATGGTGTGCCAGCCCGCCGCGCAGCCCGCCGTACCCGCCCCCACCACCTACACGACAGAAGGAGACGAACGGCATGAGGCCTGACGAGACGGCGGTGTCGCGATGAGCCGCAGGGTGGTCGTCACCGGCGTGGGCGCCGTCACGCCGCTGGGCAACGACGCGCCGAGCACCTGGCGGGGACTGGTCGAGGGGCGCAGCGGGGTGGGCCGGCTGACCACGATCGACACCACCGGCTTCGATGTGACGATCGCCGGTGAGGTCAAGGGGTTCCGGCTGCAGGACGCGGTGCCCGGCTCGGTGGGGCTGCGTCATCTGCTGCGGCCGGGCACCTTCGGTGTGGGCGCGGCGTGGGAGGCGCTGCGCGACGCGGGGGTGGATCAGGACACCTACGACGGCGCGGACATGGGTGTGGCCATGGGCGCGTGTGTGGACCGGCCGGATCTGCAGTGGCTGGTGGACGTCGGGGCGCTGCGCGACCGCACGGGCCGGGCCGACGCGTTCTCGGCGTACGCGCCGTCGGACGCGCTGGCCTACAGCCAGAACATCGCCTCGGCGGCGATGGCGCGGATGGTGGACGCGACCGGTCCGATGCTGGGTGTGTCCACCGCCTGCTCGGCGTCCGGGCACGCGGTCGGGGAGGCGTTCCGCACGCTGCAGGAGGGTGATGCCACGCTCATGCTCGCGGGTGGCTACGACTCGCTGACGACCTGGCTGGACGTGCTGTGCTTCGGTCTGCTGGGGGCGCTGACGAAGGAGTACAACGACGATCCGCAGCGGGCCAGCCGTCCCTTCGACGACAAGCGCTCCGGGTTCGTCCTGGGCGAGGGCGGGGTCGTGCTCGTGCTGGAGGAGCTGGAGGCGGCCCGCGCCCGCGGGGCGCGGATCCTCGCCGAGGTCATGGGGTACGGCACCAGTCTGAACGCGTGGCGGATGACGGACTCGCCGCCGGACGGCAGCGGTGCCATCGAGTCCATCGAGGCGTCGATCGCGGACGCCGGCCTGGAGCCGGGTGACATCGACTACGTGGTGGCGCACGGCACCAGCACTCCGGGCAACGACCTGTCGGAGACCACGGCGATCAAGAAGGTGTTCGGTGATGCCGCCGAGCGGCTGGTGATCAGTTCGCCGAAGTCGATGACCGGTCATCTCACGGCGGCGTCCGCGGCGCTGAGCCTGCTCACCGCGATCGGGGCGATCAACCACGGTGTGGTGCCGCCGACCATCAACCAGGAGACGCCCGACCGGCGGCTGGGTCTCGACTTCGTGCCGAACACGGCGCGCCGGCGCGAGGTGCGTCACGCCCTCGTCAACGCGTTCGCTTTCGGCGGCACCAACGTCGGGCTGGTCGTGGGCCGTTACGAGGAGGCGCGATGACGACCGGGCAGCGACACGAAGGAGCGCCGGTGAGCGGTGGACGTCAGGTCGTCGTCAGCGGCATCGGTCTGCTGACCGCGCTGGGCGAGGGCGCGGAGGCCAACTGGAAGGCGCTGGTGGCCGGCGAGTGCGGGATCGGCCCGATCAGGGCGTACGATCCGGCGCCGCTGCAGACCCGGCTGGGCGGGGAGATCGCCGAGTTCGACGCCACGCGGTTCGCCACGCGGCGCCAGCTGCGCACCGTCAACCGCGGTGACCGTCTGGCGCTGGCCGCCGCCCGGCTCGCGCTCGACGACGCGGGCCTGCCGCACAAGCAGGCCGGCGGTGAGGAGCTCGGGCACCGGGCGGGCCTGTATCTGGGCGGCAACAAGTCGCTGGGCCGCATGGAGCAGCTGATCGAGGAACTGAAGGTGATCCGCCGCCCGGACGGCACGGCCGACCTGGCGCACCTGGCCCGGCACGGTGACGCGATCATGCCGCCGCTGTTCTTCGTGGAGGGGCTGCCGGCGGGTGCGGTGTTCAACATCTCGCAGACGTACGGCATCAGGGGTTCGAGCACCTTCTTCGCGGGCTACGCGGACGCCGGTGCCAGCGCGATCGGCCGGGCCATGCGCGCGGTGCGCCGCGGGGACGCGGACGTGGCGATCGCGGGCGGGTACGACGACGCCACCAGCTGGTGGTCGATGACGCTGCTGGACCGGCTGGGCATCCTGACCACCCGCAACGAGCGCGGGCAGGAGGCGTACCGGCCCTATGACCGTGAGCGCAGCGGCGGGCTGCCCGGTGAGGGGGCCGCGCTGCTGGTGCTGGAGGAGAAGCAGGCGGCGCTGCGCCGTGGTGCCCGTATCTACGCCGAGCTGACCGGTTACGGCGCCGGCCATGACGCCCGTACGCCGCCGGCGGCGGATGCGGAGGGCCGTGGTCTGGCGCGGGCGGTGCGGCGTTCGCTGCAGGACGCCCGGCTGGCCGCGGGTGACCTCGGGTATGTCGCGTCGGACGGTTCGGGGACGCGGGCGGGGGACGCGGGCGAGGCGATCGCGTTGCGCGGGGCGCTGGGCGGGGCCGTGTCGTCGGTGGCGGTCAGCACGCCCAAGCCGCAGACCGGGCATCTGGTGGGCGGGGCGGGGGCGTTGAACGCGGCCGTGTGCGCGCTGGCGCTGCACCACGGGGTGGTGCCCGCGACCCTCAATCTGGACCGGCCCGATCCGGTGTGCGCGTTGGACCATGTCCGCGGTGGTGCCCGCGAGAGCAGGCCGTCGCATGCGATGGCGCTGGCCCGGGGCATCGAGGGGCAGGCCGTGGCGCTGACGTTGTCCAGGCCCGCGTGAGCGGCCGAGGGGCCCTGTCGAACAGAAGGAAGCAGACGCATGAGTGACGTTCGCAGCCAGGGGGCCGGTGTGGTGATCGCCGCGGTGGGGGCGATCACCCCGCACGGCGCCTCGGCCGAGGCCCTGTGGGAGGGGGTGCGCGCCGGGCGGGTGGCGATCGCGCCCGTGCGCCGCCTGTCCATGGACCACTACCAGACCACCCTGGGCGGTGAGGTCGCCGAGGCGCCCCGGCCCGGGTACGCGTACGCCGCGCCGGGCGGCAGCCGTGACTTCTCCATCGACTTCGCGCTGGCCGCCGCCGAGGAGGCCATGGCCGGTTCGGGGCTGCGGATCGGCGCCGACATCCCGGCCGAGCGGTGGGGGGTCGCCTACGGCACCTGCCACGGCGGCTGGCGCAGTGCCGAGCTGGCTCTGCGGGAGGTGCACGAGGGCCGCAGTCCCGACTGGCGCCGCTACACGTTCGTGCCGCCGCAGGCGGGCGCGGAGGCGCTGTCGGCGGCGTTCGGCCTCAAGGGGCCGGTGTTCAGTGTGAACACGGCGTGTGCCGCCAGCGCGCACGCGCTCGCCCACGCCCTGGAGGTGATCCGCTCGGGTGCGGCCGACGCGATGCTCGTCGGCGGCAGCGACGCGTTCACCGAGTCGGCGTTCGCCGGGTTCAGCAGTCTGTGGTCGCTCTCCCCGCAGCCGGCGGCTCCCTATTCCAGGGACCGTTCGGGTCTGACCCTGGGTGAGGGCAGCGGGATGCTGGTGCTTTTGTCGCGGCGGGTGGCCGAGCGCACCGGCGCCCCGGTCGTCGCCGAGGTGCTGGGTTACGGCCTGTCCGCCGACGGCCACCACCCCACCGCGCCGCACCCCGAGGGTGAGGGCGCGGCGCGGGCGATCCGGGCGGCCCTTGACTCCTCGGGGCTGGTCGCGGACGACATCCGGTACGTCAACGGGCACGGTACGGGCACGCAGAAGAACGACTCGGCGGAGAGCAACGCCGTGCGCGCGGCGCTGGGTGCGGCGGCCGAGAAGATCGCGCTGTCCAGCACCAAGTCGATGATCGGTCATCTGCTGGGCGCGGCCGGGGCGGTGGAGGGGATCGTCACGGCGCTGGCCCTGCGCGACCAGGTGGCGCCGCCGACGGCGTCCTTCACCGGGGCGGACCCGCAGTGCGGTCTGGACCCGGTGGCGGGGACGGGCCGTCCGATGGTGCTGGAGACGGCGCTGTCCAACAACTTCGGGTTCGCCGGCGCCAACGCCACCATCGCCTTCGCCCGGCCGGGCGGGCGGGGTGCGCCGCCGCCGGCCGCCGGCCCGGACGATGTCGTGGTGACCGGGCTGGGGGTGATCACCTCGGCCGGTGAGGGGCCCGAGGCGCTGTGGGAGGCGTACGCGGCGGGGCGCCGGCAGGGTGTGCCGGAGAACAACTTGCGCGTGGCGCGGGTGGAGTTCGACCGTTCGGTGGCGGGCACGCCCCGGGAGCGGCGGCGCATGGACAAGGTGTCCCAGCTCGCCATCGCCTCGTGCCGGGCCGCCCTGGACGCCGCGGGGGCGGACAGGGACGCGGCGGCCGTCGCCGCGACCGGTGTGGTGCTCGGCACCGCGATCGGGCCGATGGAGAGCGGTGAGCGGTTCACCGTGCCGGTGCTGCGCGAGGGCGTGCAGGAAGCGAACCCGGCGGTGTTCACGAACACCGTGTACAACGGTGCGGCCGGTCATGTGGCCATGGCTCTGGGCACGAAGGGGCCGACGTCGACGCTGACGTCGGGGCACGCGGCCGGTGCGGCCGCCCTGTCGGTGGCCTACGACATGCTGCGTGCCGGGCGCGTGGAGCGGGTGCTGGTGCCGGCGGTCGAGGCGTTCTCCGCCGCCACGCTGGCCGCCTACGAAAGTATCCCGCTGTTCGGTTCGGCGTCCGGGCGCCGCTACACGCTCGCGGAGGCGGGCATCGCGCTGCTGCTGGAGCGGCGGTCGAGCGCCGAGCGGCGCGGCGCGCCGGTCCACGCCGTGGTGCTGGGGCATGCGACCGCGTCGGACGCGTGCGGCATCGGCCGCTGGGATGCGGCGGGTGAGGGCGTGGAGCGGGCGATGCGCGGGGCGCTGCGCGCTGCCGGGCTGCGGCCGCGGCAGGTGGCGGCGGTCTGGGCGAGCGCGGCGGGTCTGGCTGCCGCCGACCGTCCCGAACTGGCCGCCGTGGCGCGGGTGTTCGGTGCGGGCGAGGTGCGCGTCGAGGCTCCCAAGCGGGTGCTCGGCGAGCCGGCCGGTGCGGGTGCCCAGCTGGCGGCGGTGCTCGCGGTCGGTGCCTGGCGGGCGGGCGGGGACCTGCGCCCGGTCCTGGTGAACAGCTCGTCCCTGGGCGGCACGCACACCTCGCTGGTGCTGTCCCCTGTCCCTGTGCCCGTAACGGAGTGAGGCCGATGACCACCGCCTATGACGTGAAGATCCTTTCGACCGGTGCGTACGTGCCCGGTGAGCCGCTGGACAACGCCACGCTGGAGAAGTTCGTCGGGCCGCTGCCGGACGATGTGCTGGAGGGCATCCAGGTCAAGACCCGGTACTGGATGATCGACCCGGTCACGGGTGAGCACCGCATCAACAACAGCCGGATGGCCGAGCGTGCCTCCCGACAGGCGCTGGAGCGGGCCGGTGTGGAGCCCGGTGAGCTGGACCTGATCGTGGTGTGCACGGCGACGCCGGAGTACACGCTGCCCAACGTGGCCACCACGCTGCAGCATTACCTGGGTCTGGAGAGCGTTGCCGCGGTCGAGATCCGCGGGGCGTGCGCGGGCTGGGTGCAGGCACTGGACCTGGCGCGGCGGCAGCTGGCCGACGGGACGGCGCGTACCGCCCTGGTGGTGGGCAGCGAGGCCGGGTCGCCGGTGCTGGCGCCGCACTTTCTGGGCAAGGACCCGGCGCGGGTGCGGATGCGGGACCGGCTGATGCTGTACACGTTCGGGGACGGTGCGGGGGCCGTGGTGATGCGGGCGGAGCCCGCGGGCGGCGGCTCCGGCGGTGCGGGCGATGCGGGGGGCGGGTTCGCTTTCGTCAACGCGTGTGTGGGCGGGCTGCGCAAGCCCGGTATGGAGATCATCGGGGGCGGTACGGATGTGCCGCAGGCGGAGCAGCTGCGGCGGCGCCAGCTGATCCAGATGAAGATCGACGTGCCCGGCACCTCCACGTTCGGTCCGCAGGTGTTCGTCCGGGCGATCAGGGAGATGGCCCGCAAGGACGGCCGGGCGCTCGGGGAGTTCGACGCGATCGTGCTGCCGGAGGGCAACGCGGAGTACTTCGCCGACGAGTTCGCCTCCGCCGGGCTGTCGCAGGAGGACATCGAGACGCTCGACGGGCGGATCGTGGAGAACCTGGCCGAGGTGGGGGCGACCGGTTCGGCCGCGGTGCCGCTGTCGCTGGACGCGGGCTGGACGTCGGGGCGGATCGGGCCCGGCGACCGGATCGTGCTGCTCGGCATCGAGGCCAGCCGGTACGTGTACACCGGGCTGTCGCTGACCTGGCAGGCGCCGCTGCCGGCCTGAACGGCCGCCTGTTCTTTCCCCTTGTCCGCTCGCCGCCCCGGGTCCGGGGCCGCGACGTTTCGAAAGGCATTGACGTGGCAATCAAGCACCGCAAGCTGGGCACGGCCGCGCTGGAGGTCTCCGCGCAGGGCCTGGGCTGCATGGGCATGACGTTCGGGTACGGCGACGTGGACGAGGCCGAGGCCCGGGCCACCATCGACCGGGCGCTGGAGCTCGGCGTGACGCTGCTGGACACCGCCGACATGTACGGCCCGTACACCAACGAGGAGCTGGTCGGGCGGGCCGTGGCCGGGCGGCGCGAGAAGGTGGTCCTGGCGTCCAAGGTGGGCAACGAGGTCGTCGACGGCCGGCTCACCTGGCGGATCAACGGCCGCCCGGAGTACATCCGCCGTTCCATCGAGGGCACGCTGCGCCGTCTGGGCACCGACCACCTCGACCTGTACTACCTGCACCGCGTCGACCCGGACGTGCCGGTGGAGGAGAGCTTCGGGGCGCTCGCCGAGCTCGTCCAGGCCGGGCTCGTGCGGCATCTGGGGATCTCCGAGGCGGGGCCGGCGACCATCCGGCGCGCGCACGCGGTGCATCCGCTGACGGCCGTGCAGACCGAGTACTCGCTGTTCACCCGGGATGTCGAGGTCAACGGCGTGCTGGAGACGGTGCGGGAGCTGGGGATCGGCTTCGTGGCCTACAGCCCGCTGGGCCGCGGCTTCCTCACCGGCACGATCCGTGACACCGCCGACATTCCCGAGGGCCTGGACTTCCGGCGTATCGCCCCGCGTTTCAAGGACGAGAACATCCGCCGCAACCTGCCGGTCGTCGACCAGCTCAGCGATCTGGCGGCCGCGTCCGGCACCACGGTCACGCGCCTGGCGCTGGCCTGGGTGCTCTCCCGCGGCGAGGACGTCGTCGCCATCCCCGGCACCAAGCGGCGCACCTACCTGGAGGAGAACCTGTCCGCGTCCGACGTGCGCCTCTCCCCCGACGTGCTGGCCGCGATCGACACCATCGCCCCCTACGGCGTGACCGCCGGCAACCGGTACCCGGACGCCGAGATGGCCTCGCTGAGCCGCTGAAGCCCCCCTGCTCCCCTGTCCTGCCCTGCCTTCGGCCGTCCGCCCCCGACCCCTTGGGAGAACCGACATGTCCGCCCCCACGCCTCGCCCCGTACGCCGCGTGCTCATCGCCGGCGGCGGGATCGGCGGCATCGCCACCGCGCTGGCCCTGCAGCAGCAGGGCATCGACTGCGTCGTCTTCGAACGCGCGCCCCAGCTGCGCGACGGCGGCGCCGGACTGCACATCTGGACCAACGGCATGCTCGCCCTGGCCCGTCTGGGGGTGGCCGACCAGGTCGCCCGGATCGCGCCCGCCCAGTCCGCGTGCCACTTCGCGACCTCGGCCGGCCGGCCCATCGGCACCTGGCCGGTGGGCGAGTTCGTCGAGCGCTACGGGCAGGCCACGGTCGCCATCGGCCGCTCCGACCTGCACGGCATCCTGCGGGACGCCGTCAGCGCGCCGGTCGTCACCGGCGCCGAGGTCACCGGCTACACCGAGCACGAGGACGGTGTCAGCCTGCACTTCGCCGACGGCACCAGCGCGCAGGGCGACCTGCTGATCGGCGCCGACGGCATCCGCTCCGCGGTGCGCGCCCAGCTGCTGGGCCCGCAGCCTCCCGACTACACCGGCTACATCGCCTGGCGCGGCCACGCCCGGATGAGTGCCGAGGAAATCCCGCCGGGCACGTTCACGGCCCTGTTCGGCCAGGGCACCCGCTTCACCTACTACGACATCGCGCCCGGCGTCGTGCACTGGATGAGTGTCGCCGACGGGCCGGCCGGCGGCCGCGACGAGGGCACGCCCGAGCAGACCCTGCAGATGCTGCGTGAGCGGCACGCCGGGTGGACCGGGCCGGTGCGGCGCATCCTGGACGCCACCGTGCCGGAGAGCATCCTGCGCGGCGACGTCATGGACCGCAAGCCCGACGCCGTCTGGGGACGGGGCCGGGTCACCCTGCTCGGCGACGCCGCCCACGCCATGAGCTTCAACATCGGGCAGGGCGCCTGCCAGGCCATCGAGGACGCCCTCGTCCTGGCCGGGCACCTCGCCGCGCCCGGCACCGACGCCGTGCGGGCGCTGCGCGTCTACGAGGCCGAACGCCAGGAGCGCACCCGGCCGATGCAGCTGCTGGCACACCGCATCGGCGTGCTCGGCTCGCTGCACAACCCGGCCGCGGTCTGGCTGCGCGACCGGGTGATGGGACTGGCCTGGAACCGCATCTTCCACTCCACCGAACGCGATCACGTCGCCTACGGCACGCGGTGGACGTCCGGCGCCGGCGCCACCGCCGCCTGACCGGGCTCGCACCCGCCCGTACTCGCCCATGATGAGAGGACTGCTGTTGTGACCACTGCGCCCACCAACCCGGCACAAGCACTGTGGGAAAGCGCCGGGGAACGGAACAAGGCGACCATCCGGCGCGTCTTCACCGAGTTCGTCAACCAGGGCGACGCCTCGGTCGTGGACGAGTGCTACCGGCCCGACATCGTCGACCACGCGGGCCTGCCCGGCGCGCCCGAGGGCGCCGAAGGCGTGAAGTACACCATCGCCGGGCTGCGGGAGGCGTTCCCCGACTTCCACGTCACCATCGAGGACATCAGCGCCCACGACGACATGGTCGTCATCCACAACACCTGGCGCGGCACCCACCTGGGCGAACTGCTCGGCATGGCGCCCACCGGCCGTTCGTTCCTGTCCGTCGGCATCGTCATCTGGCGGTTCGACGAGGAGGGCCGGATCGCCGAACGCTGGGAGCACGGCGTGTCGTCCAACATGTTCGCCGCGCTCGGCATGCGGATGCTGGCGCCGCGCAAGGGCCGCCGGCGCACCACGGAAGGGGTGCGGTCGGTGACGCGGACCGTGCCGCTGAAGTCCGGCAAGCCGGCGGCCTGGCAGCGGCTGACCGCCGAGCTGGAGGGGCCGCGCCGGCGCGAGTACGAGGCCTCCAGGCGCCGGCTGGGCATCACCAGCGAGGTGCTGCGCATCGACCCGCGGCCCGACCAGGACCACGTGATCGTGCACTTCGAGACCGCCGACCCGGAGCGCACCAGGAAGCGCTGGCTGGAGTCGACGGACCCCTTCGACCGGTGGCTGCGCGAGCAGATCCTCGACATCCACGGCGAGGACCCCTGGGCCGGGCCCGCCACCTCCTGCGAGCAGACCGGCTGGGCCTGGACGGCACCGCCGCGCCTCACCGCCGGCCGGCCCGACGGATCGAACTGAACGGCACGCGGTCTGCCGACCCGGACTCGAGCCGTCTTCCAGACCCGGTCGGCAGACTCAGGTCATCCCCCCACCACCCCGACCGACGGGCCCGCGCCGTACTTCCCCCGGCGGCGCGGGCCCGTCCTCTCTCCCGCTCACTGCCCGTCGACCGGCGACCGCGCGCGGACGGCGGCGTACTCGCCACAGCGGACCCGCTCGTGCGCGTGCCACGCATCCGGCCCGGCCTCACCTGAAAGGGGCCCGTTGCCGCAGACGTCCTTGAGCGGGCCGCGAGCACGCGACGCCACGAGAAGCGGTCTCAAGGACCTCACCCGAGAACGGATGCCCCATGGCCACTGACCACGTACTGACCGGCTCCGCACCCCCCGGACCCAGCGGCACGAACGCCCGGCCCGCCCCCACGTCCGCGACCGAGACGCCCGCGGCCGGTGAGGCCAAGCGCGCCGGGATCTCCCGGCTGCCGTCCCTGACGGGCCTGCGCTTCCTCGCCGCGCTGACCGTGTTCGTCTACCACCTCTCCATCCCGATCCCGTCGCTGCGGCTGCTGGCGGACGACCGGACCGAGTTCCGGCTCTACCGCTGGTTCGACCAGGCCGGCGGGCTCGGCGTGTCGTTCTTCTTCGTGCTCAGCGGGTTCGTGCTGACCTGGTCGGCGCGCGGCAACGACACCCCGGCCGGGTTCTGGCGGCGCCGGTTCGTCAAGGTGTACCCGAACTACGTGGTCGCCTGGGTGCTGGCGATGGCGCTGTTCGCCAGTGACATCACCTCCGACGGGGTCGCCCTGGCCAACCTCTTCATGGTGCAGGTGTGGGTGCCGGAGTACTACACCAACTTCAGCGTGGACCCGCCGAGCTGGTCGCTGGGCGTGGAGGTGGTCTTCTACCTGTGCTTCCCGCTGCTGCTGGCCGCCTTCCGGCGTATCGACCCGCGCCACCTGAAGTACTGGATCGGCGGGGCGGTCGCCGCGGTGTGGGCCACCCCGGCGGTGGCGTACGCGCTGTTCCCCGCCACCCCGCTGGTGCCCAGCGGGCAGAACCTGCCCGCCACCGCGTACTGGTTCACCTATGTGCTGCCGCCCGTGCGGATGGTCGACTTCGCGCTGGGCATCCTGGTCGCGCTCGCGGTCAAGCACGGGCGCTGGCGCAACATCGGCATGATCCCCTCGTTCGTGCTGCTGGGCGCCGGGTACTGGCTCACGTTCCACATGCCCTACTTCTACGGGCAGCGCGCCACCATGATCATCCCGATCGTGCTGCTGATCGCGGCCGCGGCGACCGCCGACGTGGAGGGCCGCTTCAGTCTGTTCCGCAACCGCGTGATGGTGTGGCTGGGCGAGATCTCCTTCGCGTTCTACCTGCTGCACTACATCGTGCTCGTGTGGCTGCGCGAGCAGCTCGGCACGCGGATGTTCTCCAACACGGCAGGCTTCGCGATCCTGGCGGGCGCGGCCGTGGGCACGGTGGCGCTGTCCTGGGTGCTCTACCGGCTGGTGGAGGTTCCGCTGGTGCGCCGCTTCAGCCGCTCGCGGCGCGCCGAGCACCCCGACACCGCCACCTGACGATTCCTCAGAGGTGGGCCGGCCGGCCGCTGATGGCCGGCCGGGCCGGTACGACGGCGGCGCGCTGCCTGTGGGGGCAGCGCGCCGCCGTCGTGCCGGTCCGGGCGTGACGCCCCTTTCCGGAGGGTGTTCTCGGTGTCAGCGCAGGAGTGCCTCGATGCCGGGGACGAGGTCGGCGGGGCGCGGCATGGCCGCGACCGTCCGGCCCAGCTGCGCGGCCGCGGGCAGCGCGCGGCCGCCGTTGACCAGCTCGGCGATGTGGAAGCGCAGCCGCAGCATGCTGGAGGCGCCGCGCAGTTCGTCGTCGGTCAGGCAGACGCCGACGCCGGCCTGCTGCAGGTGTTTGCCCGCCCGGCGTTCCGCCTCCCCGGCCGGCAGGACCAGCTGGGACACCCCGTGCCGGGCGGCCGCGTACACGACCCCTTCGTCGCCGCTGTGGACGACGACGACGCTGCCCTGCAGCACCACGTTCCAGGGGTGGTCGTCGCCCCGGAGGACGACGAGCTGCAGTCCGAGGCTCTCGACGCCCTCGGCGACCCGGCGGAACAGCCGTGCCCGGCGCCGGTCCTCGGGCCGGGTGCCGGTCGGTATGCCGGTGACGCACACGCGCGGGAGCAGCGACAGCTCGGTGAGGTGGGGCTGCGGGCGCGGCGGCAGTTCGTAGGCGTCGCCGCGCACCTGCCAGGCGCCGGGCTGCGGGCGTTCCCGCAGCAGCGGGGGGCAGGGGTCGATCCAGACGGTCGGGGCCGGCGCCAGCGGCGGGTGGGCGTAGGGGAGGTAGCCGACGGTGGGCACCTCCGACTCGGCCGCCATGGCCGTCGCCCTGGGGCACAGCGGGTCGTGCACCACCAGGTCGGGCCGCCAGGCCCGGCTGAACTGCCGCGGCCCGGCCAGGACCGGAACGAGTCCGGCCCGGACCACGCGGTTGCGCGTCCGGGCCGGGCCGGAGAAGCGGACCTCGTGCCCGGCCGCCTGCAGTTCCCTCGCGAGCAACACCAGGCGCAGCGCCGCCGGCATACCGAGGCCGGCCGCGAAGAGCACACGCACAGTTCCTCCCTGGCCCTGTGTCAGGCGAAGCGGTCGAGCATCCGCCCGCTGCCGGTGTCGACGTCCAGCGCCGGGTCGCTCGCGAGCACGGCCCGCTGCAGGTGCTGCAGGCGCTGTGAGGGCTCGATGCCCAGCTCTTCGACGAGCCGGGTGCGCAGGTTCTGGAAGACGTCGAGTGCCGCGGAGGGCCGTCCCGCCCGGTAGAAGGCGACCATGCACTGGGCGTGCAGGCCCTCGTGCAGCGGGTGCCGGGCGGCGAGCGCGGTCAGTTCGGTGAGCAGTTCGCCGTGGCGGCCCAGGCGCAGCTCGACGTCGATACGGCGCTCCAGCACCCCCAGCCGGCTCTCCTCCAGCCGCATCGCCTCGATCTCCAGGAGCGGGCCGGTGCGTACGTCGACGAGGGCCGGGCCGCGCCACAGGCCGAGGGCGTCGCGGAACAGTTCGGCGGCCTCGCGGTGCTCGCCGCGGTCCAGGGCGCGCTGGCCGAGGTTGGACAGCCGGTCGTGCTCGTGCGCGTCGATGCTGCCGGGCGTGGTCTGCAGGAGGTATCCCCCGTGCCGGGTCAGCAGCAGTTCCTTGGAGCCGCCGGGCTCCCCGTCCAGTGCCTTCTCCATGCAGCGCCGCAGCTGGAGGATGTAGGTCTGCAGGGTGGTGAGCGCGCTGCGCGGCGGTGCGTCGCCCCAGATCTCCTCCATCAGCGCGGACACCGGCAGCACCTGGTTGGCGTAGATCGCGAGCAGTGCCATGATCTGCCGCGGCTTCGCCGCTGTGGGCAGGATCGAGACGCCCTTCAGCTCGGCGTCCAACGATCCCAGAACAGAGATTCGCATTCGGCCCCCTTGTGTCTCTGTCATCGGACCCCGAACCTCCCACGCGGGCCGGCCGCGCGGACAGTGCGCTGCTCCCGCCCGTGCGGGTGTCGTGGTCCTCTCGGGGACGTGAGCGATTCATGGTCGCGGGGCCGTGCGGGCACGAAGCCGTGGCCGGCGGTTCTCAGTCGCCGGTGAGCACGGGGCGGTCGTGGAGGGCGAGGCAGGCCTCGTAGGCCGGCAGGAGGCCTCTGGCCAGGGCCTCGGCCGCGGTGGGCGCGGCCAGGTCCTCGTCGGACATCACCGGCGCCTGGGTGAGCCCCCACGGCAGGGCGAGGGCGGGGTCGAGGGCGCTGACGGTGTAGCCGGAGCCGGGTGTGCGGGGCAGGGAGCTGTGGCAGGCGACGACCGTGTCGTCCTCGAGTGCGAGCCAGGCGTGGCCCAGGCCCTCGGAGACGAACACGCCGCAGGTGTCGCGGTGGTCGAGCCGGAGCACCTCGTGACGGCCGTACTCGGGGGAGCCGACGCGCAGGTCCACCACGACGTGGACGGCGGAGCCCCTGACGCAGTCGAACAGGCGGGGGCGGGCGTCCTCGCCGGCGCTGCCGTGGATGCCGCGCAGCACCAGGCGCCGGGCGGCCGACAGGTCGCTGTAACGGATCGCGAAGGGCCGTCCGGTCCCGTTCTCGACGTCGTCCTGGCGGAACGTCTCGTAGCGGACGACGACCTCGTCCGTGACAGCCCGGGGCGTCAGCAGGAACGCGCCGGGCAGGCCGAGTTCGCTGACTTCCAGGCTGTGACGGTCCATGTCCAGGAGGTTAAGCGCCGCTGCTCAAGACCGGGTGGAGCAGCGCGCGTCGCCCCCTCGCCCGGCCGGCCGCGGCGCGCACGGCGGGCCGCGGCGGGTTGTGGCGGGCCGCGGCGGGTTGTGGCGTGCGGCGGGATGCGGCGGCCGGGTGGGGGCGGGCGCGGCCGGGCGGGTCAGGCCTGTGCGGCCGGTGCCGGGTCGACGCCGAGCTGGCGGAAGAGGTCGTCCATGTTCAGCTGGTCCCAGTGCTCGGCGAGCAGGCCGTCCTGCACCCGCCAGATGTCGATGGACTGGAAGTTCACCGGGCGTCCGCTGGCCGGTATGCCGAGGAAGGTGCCCTGGTGGGTGGCGCTGTACTCCAGGCGCGCGGCGACGCGGTCGCCTTCGGCGATGACGTCGTGGAGCTCGGCCTTCAGGTCGGGGAAGGCGGCGAACACCTGGACCCAGAACGCCCGGTTGGCGTCGATGCCGTCGGCGACGGCCGGGTTGTGGTCGAGGTGGCCGGGGGCCGTGTGCTCCTCCATCGTGCTCACGTCGTGGTTGTTGATCATGTCGACGAAGCTCTGGACGAGGGTGTGGTGGTTGCGGGACATCTGTGGCCTCTTTCGGCTGGCTGTCGGGAAAAGGGGGGCGGGCAGGGGCGGGTTTCGGTCAGAGCATCGCGGCCGGCGGTCGAGCCGCTCTGGAGCGCGCCCGGCGCCGGCGGCGGCGCGAGCGGGACGCGAGGCGCCGCCCGAGCGCCGGGTGCGGTGGTGGGCGGGGGTCAGCTCAGCCAGCAGTCGGGGGCGGGTCCGCCCTTGCCGATCGGCGGGAAGAGCCGGTCGAGTTCGGCCAGCAGGGAGGTCGGGAGGGTGTGGTCCAGCGCTTCGAGGGCGCCGTCGATGTGCTGCTCGGTGCGCGGTCCGATCACCGCGGCCGTCACGCCGGGGCGGGACAGTGTCCAGGCCATGCCGACCACCGCCGGGTCCAGGCCGTACTCGGCGCACAGCTTCTCGTAGGCCTCGATGGTGTCGCGCTGCGCGTCCAGGGCCTCCAGCGCGCGGCCCTGCGCGGACTTGACGGCGGAGTTGGTCGCCAGCTTGCGCAGCACGCCGCCGAGCAGGCCGCCGTGCAGCGGCGACCACACCAGCAGGCCGAGCCCGTGTGCCTGGGCGGCGGGGATGACCTCCAGTTCGGTGTACCGGGTGACGAGGTTGTACACGAACTGCTCGGAGACCAGGCCCAGGCTGTTCCTGCGCTGGGCGGCGGCCTGCGCGGTGGCGATGTCCCAGCCGGCGAAGTTGGAGGAGCCGACGTAGCGCACCTTGCCCTGGGTGACCAGGAGGTCCATGGCCTGCCAGACCTCGTCCCAGCCCACGGTCCGGTCCAGGTGGTGCATCTGGTACAGGTCGATCCAGTCGGTGCCCAGCCGGCGCAGGGACGCCTCGCAGGAGGCGACGATGTTGCGGGCCGACAGGCCGTGGTCGTTCAGGCCGTGGTCGCTCATCGGGTCGCCCACCTTGGTGGCCAGGACGACCTCGTCGCGGCGGGAGGGGTTCTTGGCGAGCCAGCGGCCGATGACTTCCTCGGTGTGGCCCTTGTGGACGCGCCAGCCGTAGGTGTTGGCGGTGTCGACCAGGTTGATGCCCCGCTGCAGCGCATGGTCCAGGAGGCGGTGGGCCTCCGGCTCCTCCACCCGGCCACCGATGTTGACGGTGCCCAGGGCCAGCCTGCTGACCCGCAGGCCGGTACGGCCCAGCTGTGTGTAGATCACGCGACCTTCTCCTCGTTCGGGGGGGGGTGGATGCTTGTGCGGGCGGGGGCGGGTTCAGGACACGCCGGCCTCGCGGCCGCTGGAGCAGAACCGGGTGGTCAGGCGCAGCCCTTCGTCCAGGGACACCTGCGGTTCCCAGCCGGTCGCGGCCCGGAAGGCGGCAGAGTCGACGGTCACGCTGCGGAAGTCGCTGACCTCGGCGTACTCGGGCGGCTCCACGCAGACCACCGGCACCGCCTCCTTGCCCGTCTGCTCGGCGACCAGCGCGGCGACCTGCCGGAAGACCTCGCCGAGGGGGGCGGCCCGGCCGGTGCCGATCAGCCAGCGCTTGCCGTGCAGGACGTCCATGCGGGCGATCGCGGCCCAGAAGGCGCGGGCGACGTCGTCGACGTGGAGCAGGTCCCGGCGCACCGAGCCGTCGTGCCACATGGTCAGGGGCTCGCCGGCCACCGCGCGGCGGGTCATCGTGGAGACGATGCCCTTGTCCCGGGCGGTGGAGCCGGGGCTGTAGCCGTACAGGGTGGTCAGGCGCAGGCAGGCGCCGCGCACGGTGCCCGCCGCGTCGGCCTCCAGCAGCAGTCGTTCCGCTTCGAGTTTGAGGCGTTCGTAGTAGCCCTTGGGCCGGTCGGGCTCGCTGCCGTCCAGGACCTCCTTGTCGGCGGTGCCGGCGGCGGTGACCGATCCGGTGAACAGCACGGTCGGCGGCGGGGAGACGGTGCGCTCGCCGAGGGCGTGCAGCAGGTCGCGCATCAGGCCCACGTGGACACGGGCGGCGCCCTCGTCGCCGTCGGTGATGCGCCAGGTGGACGCCCCCGCGATGTACGCCAGGGCGTGGATGACGACGTCGGCGTCCTGGACGGCGGCGGCCATCCGGCCGGGTTCGGTCAGGTCCGCGGAGATCACCTCGATCTCGGCGCGGGCGTCCTCGGGGACGGGGCACGGGCGGCGGGAGACGGCCCGTATCCGTACCGGGTGGCGTGCCAGTTCGCGCAGGACGGCGGAGCCGACGAAGCCGGCGGCGCCCAGCACCACGATGAGCGGGGACTTGACGGTCACAGCGCTGCCTCCAGCGTCCGGGCGGGATCGGGTGCGGGCAGCGTGCCCGCGTGCCGCGGGTGCGGGGCGGGTCCCGGCACGCTGCGGCTTCGGGGGGAAGTGGGCGTCGGGTACGGCGCGCCGGTACGGGCCCCGGCGGGGCCGGGGCCGCTCACAGCAGGCATGCGGCCAGGCTCCGGGCCTCGACGTTGACGTGGTATCCGAAGTGGATGAGGCGGCTGAGCAGGCCGAGGGTCATCCACCGGTAGTTGTCCGGTACGTCGACCTCGTGGTCCTCGGGGACTTCGACGACCAGGTGGCGTGTGTCCGCGCGGGAGAAGCGCCCGCCGTCCTCCGACTGGACCGTGTCCAGGCGGACCCAGGAGGCGGGGGCGTCGAGGTAGGCGGTCAGCGGCGGGAAGTCCTGCGGGCCGCGGTGGTAGCCCGGGGAGAACTGCACGGTGGGCCCCAGTTCCAGACGGTCCGTCAGGCCGGGCTGGACGGTGGCCTGGAGCAGGAACTCCAGCACGCCGGCCCGCCGCCGGCAGATCAGGGCCACGGTGTTGCCGGGGCGGGGTTCGAGCATGGGCTGCCACCAGGTGCCGACCTCCCGGCTGGTCGCCCGCACCGAGAAGCCGAGGATGTCGAAGATGCGGCCGTCGCGATGGCGGATGCTGTCGTCGTCGACGATCCATTCGTCCATCTCGCGCAGACTGGTGCGCCGCACGTCCAGGCTGTAGGCCGCCTTCTGGTCGAACAGCCACGTCAGGGTGGTGGCGAGGTCGGCCGCGCGGACCGGTGTGCGGTGCGAGGTCAGCAGGTCGGCGTGGAAGGGGTCGGTCTGCCCGGTGTGGGAGGGCCCCTCCTCGGGGGCGGTGCCGTAGGCGATGCCGGACAGCACGGTGCGGGCGTTCATGTTGACGCGGTTGCCCAGCAGCAGCTGCCGGCGCAGCTGGCCCAGGGTGAGCCAGGTGAAGTCCTCCTCGACGGGTACGTCCTCGTCCTCGGGAACCTCGACGATCATGTTGCGGTTCCTCTTGTACAGGTACCAGTAGCCGTGCTCGGACAGCAGCTGGTCGAACAGGACGCGCCGGCGTGTGCCCTCCAGGAAGTACTCCAGGTACGGGGTGGCCCTGCCGCCGTGGACGCGCTTGTAGTTGCTCTGGGTCGCCTGGACGGTCGCCGCGTACTGGACGAAGGCGGTGTTGCCGGGCTCCATCTTCGCCTGCATGAGGAAGTGGAGCACGCCGTTGAACCGCTTGACGATGATGCCGAGGATGCCGACTTCGGGCTGGACGATGATCGGCTGGCTCCACTGCCGTACCGGTCCGAAGTCGGTGTGCACGCGCAGGCCCTCGACGGTGAAGAACTTGCCGTCGGCGCGGTTGAGCCGGTCGTCCAGATGCCAGTTGGGCAGGTCGGCCAGCGGTATGCGCTGCACCTCGTACGAGGCGGACTCCTCCCTCTGTTTGAGGAAGACACCCGCGTCGGGGGTCAGTGGGGACTCCCAGTCCACCGCCGACCTCAGAAAGTCGTCGGCACCGTTCACCTCGGAATGCATCCTGCTACTTCCTTTCGACTTCACGGGCCATGACTGCCGGCCGGCGGTTGAAGAGCACCGGGCGCGCACGGTGACACCCCGGAAGGGGGGCGGGCGCCGGGGTGTCGCCGTGCGCGCCCGGGAAGGGCCGATGGCCGGATTTCCGGGGGGCCGGCCGCGCCGCGTGGCCGCGCCGCGTGGCCGCGCCGCCGTGTCGCCGTGGTGCGGCGCCGGCGCGGCGGAGGGCCGGGGTTTGCCAGTCTGGGCGGGGCCACCGGTCGCGGAAGTGGACGACGACTTGAACGCCCGTGGACGCCGGTCTCTCGCGCGCCCGCGCCCCGTGCTCGGGTGGGTGAGCGCGGGGCGCGGGCGCGTACCGGATCCGGCCGGGGCCGCACCCGCCGGTGCCGGGGCGGGGGGCGGCTGTGGTGCGGGAGCGGTCAGCGGGTGAACTCGGGGAACCGGGCGACCGTCTCGGCCGGGCCGGGCAGCCCGGCGATCTCCTGGGCGATCTTGCGGGCGGCGTTCCGGTAGGTGTCGTCGCTCAGCAGCGTGCGCACCTCGGCCTGCACGGCCTCGGCGGTCACGGCGTCGCCGAGCAGCAGGCGTCCCGCTCCGGCCGCGCTCACCGCGGGCGCGTTGCCGTGGCCGTCGCCCTCGCGCGGCAGGATCAGCTGGGGCAGCCCCGCGGCCAGCGAGGCCAGGGTGGTGCCGTGGCCGCCGTGGTGGACGACGACGTCGGCGTGGCGCAGCGCCTCGACCTGCGGCACCCACGACAGCGCCACGACCCGCTCCGGCAGCTCGCCCAGTTCGGCCGGGTCCACCACGGAGCTGGTCGCGACCAGGACGCGCACGCCCAGCGGCAGCAGGCCGTCGATCGCGGTGCGCAGCAGCTGCGCGGAGGTGACCACGGTGCCGAAGCTGAGGTAGACCAGCGGGCCCTCGCCCTGGGTGATGCTCGCGGGCAGCTCGCCCGGTTCGCCGAAGGGGACGGGGCGCTGCGGGATGATCCGGATGTCCGAGGCGAGGAAGTCCGGATCCTGCACGGACGGCGGGCAGATGTCGATGTAGGGGTGGCCCAGGCTGCGGCTGGGGGCGATCTTGTCGGCGACGCCCAGGTCGCTCGCGGTGGTGAACAGTTCGCGCTGGATCAGCGGGTCGGTGTCGGGGTGGGGGGTGACACGGCCGATGGCCTGGCACACGGCGGGCACGCCCGCGGCGGCGGCCGCGAAGCCGGCGCCCGGGTTGAGGCTCTCGTAGACGACGAGGTCGGGCCGGACGGTGTCCAGGGCGCGGGTGACGTCGGCGTGGACGGCGCGCGGCAGGACGGAGCCGAACGCCTTGACGGCCAGGCTCGCCAGGACGTGCGGGGGGATGTCACTGGCCTGTGCGGAGCCGCCGTTGGCGTCCAGGAACGCCTGTCCGCCGGCCGCCTCGATGAACGCCTCGGGGACGGTGATGCCGCCGGCGACGGGGGTGAGCTGCGACTTCTCGACGATCGGGTGGAACTGCTCGCTGGTGGCGAACCAGACCTCGTGGCCGGCGTCGCGTGCCGCCTCGGCGAGCGGCATCAGGGGGAAGACGTGTCCGTAGTTTCCAAGACTGGCGAAGAGAACCTTCATGGCGCGCGCGGCCTTTCTGCCGGTGGCGTGAGGGAAGACGGCGGGGGGATGCCCGCTCCCCGCGGCCCGGCGCGAGCGTGTCGCGCCGGGCCGCGGGTCGGCGTTACGAGGGGGTCAGCGGGTGACCGTGGGGACCGGTACGGCGGCTTCCAGGGCCGGTTCGCCGCTGTCGGCTTCCTCTTGGCCGGCGGGGGTGGTGCGGGAGGCGAAGAGCATCACGACGGCGGCGGTCGCCATGGCGGCCGCGCCGATCCACAGGGCGGGCTTGAAGCCGTCGACGAAGTTCTGGCCCGAGGCGTAGCCGCCGTTGTGGGTGAAGACGGTGGTCAGGACGGTCACGCCCAGGGGTGCGCCCAGTTCGCGGGCGGCGGAGTTGGCGCCGGAGGCGATGCCCTGTTCGGCGGGGTCGACGGAGCCCATCGTCAGGTTGAACAGCGGGGCGAAGAAGCAGGCGACGCCCACGCCGCCCAGGAGGTAGCCGGGCAGCTGCTCGAGGTAGGAGGCATCGGGGCTCATCGCCAGCGCCCAGTAGGCGAATCCGGCGGCCAGCATGGCGAGTCCGAAGACGGCCACGGGGCGGCCGCCGATCCGGTCCGAGAGGATGCCCGCGACGGGGGCGATCAGCAGCGGCATCGCCGTCCACGCCAGCATCCGCACGCCCGCCTCGGTGGGTGACATGTGCTGGATGGTCTGCATGAACTGGGTGATGAGGAAGACCACGCCGTACATGCCGAAGGCCATCAGCAGGGCGCCGGCGTTGACGGCGCTGAAGGCGCGGTTGCGGAACATGCGCATCGGCAGCATGGGGGCGCGGCTGCGCTGTTCCCACAGGACGAACAGCACGAGCAGCACGGTGCCGGCGGCCAGCGGGCCGGCGACCAGCGGGGCGCCCCAGCCGTCGTGGCCGCCGGCGCGGATCAGGCCGTAGACGAGGCCGAGGATGCCCAGGCCGCTCAGGACCGTGCCGGGCACGTCCAGGCGGTCGTTGGGGCCGTGGCTCTCGGCCAGGGCGCGCCAGGCGGCCGGGACGAGCAGCAGGCCGACCGGCACGTTGATCCAGAAGATCCAGTGCCAGGAGATGTGTTCGGTCACGATGCCGCCGACCAGCGGGCCGCCGGCGATGGACAGTCCGCTGACGGCGCTGTAGATGCCGAGGGCGGCGCCGCGCTTGGCCGCGGGCACGGCGTGGGTGAGCAGGGTGAGGGAGAGCGGCATGATGATGGCGGCGCCGACTCCCTGGATGACGCGGGCGGCGATCAGCTCGCCGATGCCCGGTGCCACGGCGGCCCCGGCCGACGCGGCGGTGAACACCAGCAGGCCGACGATGAACATGCGGCGGCGCCCGAAGCGGTCGCCCAGGGAGGCGCCGAACATCATCAGCATGGCGAACGACAGTGTGTAGGCGTTCACCGTCCATTCCAGGTCCTCCAGGCTGCCACCGAGGTCGTCCCTGATGGTGGGCAGTGCGACGAGGACCACCAGATTGTCGAGTCCGGCCATGAAGGCGGTCAGGCCCGTGATCAGGATGGCCATGCCCGGGGACTTCCCCACCCCGGCGGTCTTGCCGCCGGCGGCGACGTTGTCAGTACTCATTCAGGGGTTTCCTTCCGACTTCACCATGGGGGGACACCGGTGTGCGTGGCGCGGTCCGGTGACCGGGCGCCGGCCCGGGTGCCGAGCGCGCAGGGCATCACGTCGAAGCTAGGCAGCGCTGCTCGAGCGGTGGTCGAGTTGCGTTCCACGCCGTACGGGGGTGCGGGGCCTCCAGTGCTTCTCCGCCTGCGCTCGATCGCACGGCCGCACGATCGGGCAGCGGACTCGGGCAGGCCCTGCCTTCCCCGGACCGGCCGCACCGCGTGCACCCGCCGCCCGCCGCACCGAGTCCACCCGCTGTCC
Organism: Streptomyces sp. JB150; assembly: GCF_011193355.1. Classification (GTDB taxonomy): domain Bacteria; phylum Actinomycetota; class Actinomycetes; order Streptomycetales; family Streptomycetaceae; genus Streptomyces. The sequence goes on along the minus strand of NZ_CP049780.1, from coordinate 20,602 downwards.
GCGGCACCGCGTCCACCCCGCCGCACGGCTCTCGTCCGCCGCGCCGCGTGCGCCCCGCCGCGCCGCGCCGGGAAGGGGGGCTCGTGCGGGCGGGAGCCGGCGGGGCCGCCCGGCTCGTCGAGGCCCCGGCGGACGCCACGAGGGACCGGAAAACCACCCCACCGACGACGTTCAAGGAAGGCCGAGATGAAGGGCATCATCCTCGCCGGCGGCAGCGGCACCCGGCTGCGCCCGCTGACCGGTGCGCTGTCCAAACAGATCCTGCCGGTCTACGACAAGCCCATGATCTACTATCCGCTCTCCGTGCTGATGCTGGCCGGTGTGCGGGACATCCTGGTGATCTCCTCCAGGGACCACTCCGACAGCTTCCGCGCCCTGCTGGGTGACGGCTCCCGGCTCGGTCTGAACATCTCCTACGCCGAGCAGGACCAGCCGCGCGGGATCGCCGAGGCGCTGGTCATCGGCGCCGACTTCATCGAGGACGACCAGGTCGCGCTGGTGCTGGGCGACAACATCTTCCACGGGCCGCGGTTCTCGCTGCTCCTGGACGACGCGCTGCGCCGGCTCGACGGTGCGGCGCTGTTCGGCTACCGGGTGCGCGATCCGCACCGCTACGGCATCGGGGAGATCGACGCCGACGGCCGGCTGCTGTCGCTGGAGGAGAAGCCCGCCGAGCCGCGCTCCAACATCGCGGTGACGGGGCTGTACTTCTACGACAGCGACGTGGTCGGGATCGCGAAGAACCTCTCCCCCTCGGCGCGGGGCGAGCTGGAGATCACCGATGTCAACCTCGCCTATCTGGCGCAGGGCCGGGCCCGCCTCACCGAGCTGGGCCGCGGCTTCGCCTGGCTGGACATGGGCACCCACGACTCGCTGCTGCAGGCGGCGCAGTACGTCCAGCTGGTCGAGCAGCGCCAGGGCGAGTGGATCGCCTGTGTCGAGGAGGTGGCGCTCAACCGCGGTTACATCACCGCCGAGCACTGCCGGCGCCTCGGCGAGGAGATGGCGGGCACCGCTTACGGCGCCTATGTCACCGAGGTCGCGGCCCGTCACCGCCTGACGCCGCCCGCCCGCGTAGCCTGAGAAGGAGAACGTGCCATGCTCTGCATCCGACCCTCGACCCCGCACGGCGCGGGGCTGTCCGCCGGGCCGGCGGGCGCCGTCGCCGGCCGGGCCGTGCCGCCCGGTTCCCGCACGGTGGCCGGGGGTGCGTCATGACGACCCGGGTCCTGGTCACCGGCGGGGCCGGGTTCATCGGCTCGCACTACGTGCGCACCGTCCTGGGCCCCGACGGCCCCGGTGACGTCTCGATCACCGTGCTGGACAAGCTGACCTACGCGGGCAATCCCGCCAACCTCGACGAGGTCCGCGACCACCCGCAGTTCTCGTTCGTGCAGGGCGACATCTGCGACCCCGAGCTGGTCGCCAAGCTGATGGCCGAGCACGCCCAGGTGGTGCACTTCGCCGCGGAGTCGCATGTCGACCGGTCCATCGACGGGGGCGCGGAGTTCGTGCGCACCAACGTGGTGGGCACGCACACGCTCACCGACGCGGCGCACCGGGCCGGCGTCGAGGTGTTCGTGCACGTCTCCACCGACGAGGTGTACGGGTCGATCGAGGAGGGTTCCTGGCCCGAGGACCATCCGCTGGAGCCGAACTCGCCGTACTCGTCGTCGAAGGCGTCCAGCGACCTGATCGCGCTGTCGTACCACCGCACGCACGGTTTGGACGTGCGGGTCACCCGCTGTTCGAACAACTTCGGGCACCACCAGTTCCCCGAGAAGGTCATCCCGCTGTTCGTGACGAACCTGCTGGACGGCAGGAAGGTCCCGCTGTACGGCGACGGCGGCAACGTCCGCGACTGGCTGCACATCGACGACCACGTCCAGGGCATCGAGCTGGTGCGCACCAGGGGCCGGGCCGGTGAGATCTACAACATCGGCGGCGGCACCGAGCTGTCCAACCGGGAGCTGACCGCGCTGCTGCTGCGGGCGTGCGGCGCGAGCTGGGCGGACAGTGTCGAGCACGTCGAGGACCGCAAGGGCCACGACCGGCGCTATTCGGTGGACTGCACCAAGATCCGTCGGGAGCTGGGTTACCGGCCCCGCAGGGGTTTCGAGGAGGCGCTCGCGGAAACCGTACGGTGGTACCGCGACAACCGCGGCTGGTGGGAGCCGCTCAAGGGGGCGGCCGGCGGAGCGGGCATCTCCGGTTGAGTGAGAACTTCACCCGTCGGCGATGAACCCGACACTGTCCGCGAGGTGGGCGCGCGTCGAAGAATTCCGGTCATTGGAGCACCAGCCCACCACGACAGTGAGGATCTACTCCGATGAGCCATGCGAGTGTCAGCACGGACACCGGCCCGGCGCGCATCACCGAGGCAGTTCCCGCACGTCCGCTCCTCGTGGTCGAGCACCTCGGCCACCGCGCCGGTCCGGCGGTGCGCTTCACCTTCTGCGCCGAGGCGGCTCCCGCGGCGGCCGACGCTCCCGCGTTCACCCTGTGTGCCGGCCCGATCCCCGCGAACGTCGCTCTGACCTACACCTACGGCGCCCCGACCGCGGCGCCGGTGGCCGTCGAGAGCGACTCCGTCGCGGGGTCGTGGATATGACGACAGAACTGCCGCCTTCCAACAGACCGGGGCCGGGTGCCCCCCAGGACGGGGAGGCCCTCGTCGGGTTCCGGCACCACCTGCGTCCGGCGACGGTCCCCGGCGAGGCGACCTACCTGGTCTCGCGGCAGGGCGTGACCGCCCTGCACGGCGCGCTGGCCGAGGTGCTGGTCCCGCTGCTCGACGGCACCCGGTCCCTCACCCAGATCCTTCAGGCCGCCGCGCCCGCCCTGACCGCCGAGGAGGCGCAGGGCGGGCTGCGGCTCCTGAGCGAGGCCGGGCTGCTGCGCTTCGGCACCCCGGCCCCCTCGGCCGCGGCCGGTGACCCGGTCGCCGAGGCGTACTGGGACCTGGCCGGCCTGGACGGTGCGCGGGCCGCGGCCGGCCTGGCCTGCTCACGGCTGCGGATCCTGCCGCTGGCCGGCGTCGACGCCGCCGCGGTGCTCGCCGCCGGCGCCGACTCGGGCCTGACCGTGGCCGACAGCGACACCGACCTCACCCTGGTGCTGTGCGACGACTACCTCTCCCCCGAGCTGGAACGGGTCGACGCCGAGCACCGGGCGGCGGGCCGGCCGTGGCTGCTCGCCCGCCTGTGCGGCTACGAGCCGTGGATCGGGCCGTTCTTCCGGCCCGGCGAGGGCCCCTGCTGGACGTGCCTGGCCCTGCGGGTGGAGCAGCACCGCAGCTACGAGGGGCCGCTGCGGCAGGCGCTGGCCCTGGAGGGGCCGCTGGGCCGGCCGATCGCCTCGCTGTCCGCGGGCCGGGTCATGGCCGCGCAGAGCGCGGTGCTGGAGGCCGCCAAGTGGCTGGCCGGCCTGCGCTACGCCGATCAGGGTGCCGTCCGCACGGTCGACACCCTCACCCTGCGCACCCGTGTCCACGCGGTGCCGCGGGTCCCCCAGTGCCCTTCCTGCGGTGACCCGCAGCTGACGGCCCGGCGGGTGCGCGCGCCGTTCGTGCCCGTGTCGCGGCCCAAGGCCGCCCCCGGCGGCGGCGGGCACCGGGCGCTGACCCCCGACCAGGTCCTCGAGCGCTACGGGCATCTGGTGAGCCCGGTCACCGGGATCGTCTCCGCACTCGAACCGGCGCCGGGCGCACCGGAGTTCGCCACGACCTATGTGTCGGGGCGCAACCTGGCGATGCGTGAGCGGGGCCCGGCGGGGCTGCGCGCGCTCAGCGGCGGCAAGGGCCTGACCGACGCCGAGGCCCGCACCAGCGCGCTGTGCGAGGCGGTGGAACGCTACAGCGGCACCCGGCACGGCGACGAGCCGGTCGTGGTGGACACCCTGGCCGGGCTGGGCGAGCAGGCGATCCATCCGCACGCCTGCCAGCTGTACGCGCAGCGGCAGTTCCGTGAGCGCGCGCTGTGGAACCGCTCCGGCTCGCCCTTCCATCATGTGCCCGAGCCCTTCGACGAGCAGCGGCCGGTGGAGTGGACGCCGGTGTGGTCGCTGACCGGGCGGTGCCACCGGCTGCTGCCCACCTCGATGCTGTACTTCCCCCGCGACGGGGCCGGTTCGCGCGCGCCTTACGCCGACTCCAACGGCAACGCGGCGGGCAGCAGCCCGGAGGACGCCCTGGTGCAGGGGTTCCTGGAGCTGGTGGAGCGCGATGCGGTCGCCCTGTGGTGGTACAACCGCACCCGGCAGCCGGCGATCGACCTGGAGTCGTTCGGCGAGCCGTACATCGGCCGGCTGCAGGAGGGGTACGGGCGGCTGGGGCGCCGGGTGTGGGCGCTGGATCTGACCAGCGACCTCGGTATCCCCGCGGTGGTGGCGCTGTCGCGGCGCGAGGGCGCGGCCGGCGAGGACATCATCTTCGGTTTCGGTGCCCATTTCGACCCGGCGGTCGCCCTGCGCCGGGCGCTGACGGAGATGGGGCAGCTGCTGCCGGCGGTCGGCGACGGCCTGCCCGGGGGCGGCTACGGCATCACCGACGCGCTGCCGGTGCGCTGGTGGCGGCAGGCGACCGTCGTCAACCAGCCGTATCTGCTGCCGGATCCGGCCTTGCGGCCGCGGACGCCCGGCAGTTGGGACTATGCTCCGCGCACCGACCTGCTGGACGACGTCGAAGCGATCACGCAACTCGTCGGCGGCAAGGGCATGGAGCTTCTCGTCCTGGACCAGACCCGGCCGGAGGTGGGAATGCCGGTGGTCAAGGTGATGGCCCCGGGTCTGCGGCACTTCTGGGCCAGGTACGCGCCGGGCCGGCTGTTCGATGTGCCGGTCGACCTCGGACGGCTCTCCCGCCCCACTCCCTACGAGCAGCTCAACCCGATCCCGCTGTTCGTGTGAAGCGTTCGTTTCCGGCCAGTTGCACGTCCTCCGTGCCCGTGTGCGCCGTGCCGCAGCAGCGCTCTGTCCGGCATGAAGTCCGGTATGGTTTCGAACCAGATTCGGACACGAGGGGGCTCGTACGAGGTGGACCGTCCCGATCCCTGGAGTTTTCTGTCGCGTTCCGGTCCATCGCAGGACCACCGCAGCGCGGCCACCAGAACCGCCCGGGGCATTCTGGTGGCCGCGCTGTTCTGCTACCTGGCGATCACCTTCCTCAACATCCTCACCCAGCGGCTGGCCGCGTCCGGGCTGGCGCTGGCGCTGACGTGTCTGGTGCTGGTGTTCCTGCTGCAGCTGGTGCACTCCTCCCCCGCCATGGCCGGGGCGCGGATGCGCACCAAGGTGCTGACGCTGGCCGGCCAAGGGGCCTTGTCGTACCTGCCGTTGATGTGGTTCGGGGTGTCCTGGGGGGCGATGGCCGGGTTCTTCGCCGGGTCCGTGCTCCTGCTGCTGCCGGCCCGGTGGGGCTGGACGCTGTACGGGCTGACGACGCTGAGCCTGCTGGTGCCGGGCATCCTGGACGACCGCAGCGTGGTCGACATCGTGTACATGGGCCAGACCACGGCGCTGACCGGTCTGGTGGTGTACGGGCTGAGCCGGCTGACCAGTCTGGTGGAGCAGCTGCACCGCGCCCGCGCGGATCTGGCCCGGCTGGCCGTCAGCAACGAGCAGTTACGTTTCGCCAGGGACCTGCACGATCTGCTCGGGTACAGCCTTTCGGCGATCACGCTGAAGAACGAGCTGATCCACCGGCTGATCCCGGCCAACCCGATGCGGGCCCGCGAGGAGGTCGACGAGGTGCTCGGCATCTCCCGCCAGGCGCTGGCCGATGTGCGCCGGGTCGCCAGCGGCTACCGGGAGATGGCGCTGGGTTCGGAGCTGACCTCCGCCGAGTCGGTGCTGGCCGCCGCCGACGTCGAGGTCAGTGTCGAGTGTGACGACGCCGTCGAGCACCTGGGCACGGCGACGTCCACGGTGCTGGCCACGGTGCTGCGCGAGGGGGTCACCAATCTGCTGCGGCACTCCAAGGCCTCGTACTGCCACATCTCCGCCCGGGTCGAGGGCGACCTGGTGCGCCTGCGGATCGTCAACGACGGTCTGGTGCAGGGGCATCAGGTGCCGTCGCCGCACAGCGGCACCGGTCTGGGCAACCTCCAGCAGCGGCTGGAGGGCATCGGCGGCCGGCTGACCGTGCGCCGCCTGGCGGGCGAGGGCGGTTCGGACGTCTTCCGGCTGACCGCCCAGGCGCCGGTGCGGGCGGCCGGGCCGCATGACGCGGGCGGGCGGGCGGGCGGATTCGCCGGCGAGGAAGAGCCGTTCGGGCCGAGCGGCATCGCGGTGTGAAAGCCCGCCCGGCGGGCGGGGGTTGGGTAGGATCGAAGGATTTGCGGTGTAGGGGGAGGGCGACGATGATACGGATCATCCTGGCCGAGGACATGCACATGGTTCGGGGCGCGCTGGTGGCTCTGCTCAATCTGGAGGACGACCTGAAGGTGGTCGCCGAGCTGGAGCGGGGGGACCAGATCCTGAACGCGGCCCGTGAGCACCGGCCGGACGTCGCCATCATCGACATCGACCTGCCGGGTCTGGACGGGCTGAGCGCGGCCGAGCTGCTGCACGAGCGGGTGCCGGAGTGCCGCACGCTGATCCTGACCAGTCTGGGCCGTCCGGGCACGCTGCGCCGGGCCATGTCGGCGCGGGTGGCGGGTTTCCTGCTCAAGGACGCGCCGCCCAGTGACCTGGCCCAGGCGGTGCGCCGGGTCGCGGCCGGGCAGCGGGTGGTCGACCCGCAGCTGGCGCTGGCGGCCTGGGGCGGCGGGGAGAGCCCGCTGACCAGCAGGGAGACGGAGGTGCTGCAGCTGGCCGCGCAGGGCACCGAGCCGCAGGAGATCGCCGGTCAGCTGCGGCTGTCCGCGGGCACGGTGCGCAACTACCTCACCACGGCCGTGACCAAGCTCAACGCCCGCAACCGGGTGGACGCGATCCGTATCGCGCGCGAGTCGGGCTGGCTGCTGTGAGCGGCCCGGCCGGCCCCGGCCCCTGGGGGCGGGTGCGGGGTGGTCAGCTGGCGGTCACCGTCATCCCGGCGCCGGCCAGGTAGCCCAGTATCTGCCGGGTCAGCTCGGCGGGCAGCGGCAGCATGTCGACGATGGCGTCGGGGGTGGTCGGCCAGGCCAGCAGGGACACCACCCACATCGCCTCGGGGCGGTGGATCTCCACCCGGTGGTCCATGACGCGGGACTGGATGACCAGCACGTCCCCGCGCACGGTGATCGTCACGGTGGGCCGCAGCCGTACCCGGCGCTGGGCCGGCAGGTGGACGAGGGAGAAGCGGGCGGTGCGGTCGACCGGCACCACCGACAGCACCGGCCCCTTGAGGTCCTCCAGGGAGAGTGTCCTGATCACCACGTGGGAGATGCCGCGCAGCACCGACAGCACCACCGCGTAGGTGCTGTGCCCGCCGGGGCGGGTGTCGCCGGGCTCGACCAGGTTGGTGAGCAGCACGGGGCCGAGTTCCATGCGGCGCAGCATCTCGGCGACCTCGGGCGCGGGGTCCTCGACCCGTTCGGTGCCCAGGGGTCCGCTGAGCACCAGGGCCCGGCCTTCCTCTTCCCATCCGACCACCGTGTCCTCGCGCAGCGACCACAGGTGGTGCAGGCGCGGGATGGCATTCTCGGTGGGGGACTTCACGGTCTACCGACCTCCTCAGGCTGTCGGAGCCGACGACATGTGCGGCTCCCCCGCGGCCCCCGCTCGCGACTCCAGTATGGAAGCGGGTAGGTGGCATGGGCAGCGAACGGGTCACACACGGGGCATGAGAAAATCACGGGCTGTTCACCGCCGGCCCGGGAGCGCCCCGTGGTGTGTGCGCGGGGCCGGGCGGCCGTCGCCCGGTCAGCAGGCGGGGGCGGGGGTGCCGGCCGGGTCGTGGCCGGCGGTGCGCAGGGCTTCGTCGAAGAAGGCCAGTGCGCGCAGGTGGTAGGGGCGGGCGGCGCGGCCGAGGCTGATGTTGTGGCCGGCGCCCGGCTGGCGCTCGACGCGGACGAGGGGTGCCCTGGTCAGGCGGGAGGTCAGGTCGGCGAGGTCGGCTTCCTCGTGCTGCCACCAGGCCTCGTGCTCGGCGAAGGTCAGGCGCAGCGGGATGTCGATGCGGGGTGCGAGTTCGTCGAACATCGCCGGCCACAGGGGTACTTCGGCGGCCTCGCGGGCGGGGATGGGGGCGATGAGGTGCTCGGCCGCGCGGAAGGTGCCCGGCGGGTAGAGGCCGAGCGGGCCCCAGTTGCGTTCCCATTCCAGGTGGCGGCGCAGGCGGCGGCGTTCGTCGGGCCGGATGCCGTAGCGGTGGCCGACGCCGGAGGCGTCCAGGGCGAGCAGGCCGGGGGTGCGTGCGGCGGTCGTCAGGGCGAGTTTGCCGCCGTAGGAGTGGGCGAGCAGGAGGAAGCCGCGGCCGACGCGGTGGCGGGCGGCGAACGCCTCCAGCGCGGCGGACAGTACGGCGGACTGCTCGTCGAGGGTGAGGCCGGCGGGGGCCTGTGCGGCGGAGTGGCCGTAGCCGGGCCGGTCCAGGGCCAGCACCGTGTAGCCGAGCCGGGCGCCCAGGGTGAGCAGGGACAGGTCGGCGTCGGCCTGTCCGTCGAAGTAGCCCGCGCGCATGCCGCCGCCGTGCACGGCGACGACGGTCGCGCGGGGCGGGGTGTCGGGCGGCTGGGCCAGCAGGCCGGACAGGGTGAGGCCCGCGGCGTCGAGGAGGATCGGGCGGACCCCGGCGGAGTGGGCCGGCACCGGTGCTGTGCGGTCCGTCCTGGACAGGCTCATGGGTGGTGGTCCTTGTCGTGGGCGGCCGGGCCGGCTGCCGGGGTGCCCGCATCCGTGCGCCCCGGCACTGCGGGCTCAGGCAAGCTGACGGGCGAAGGTGGCCATGTCGAAGTAGAGCGTCTCGTCGACCAGGACGTCGCCGTCGAAGTGGAAGAAGACGGCGACGGGGGCGTCGACGGACTTGCCGCGGTTGGGTATGCCGCGCCAGTCGGCCTCCTGCTTGGCGCGGAACTGGGCTTCCAGGATCACCGCGGTCGGCGTGTGGTGGACGTGGAGCAGGTCGTGCTCGGGGTGCGGGAAGGCCTCGCGCAGCTCGGCGAAGTACTGCTCCTTGATGGCCTGTTCACCGATGAACGGGCTCTCCTCGTACGCCATGACCCGGTAGACGCCGCCGCGGGGGAAGGTGGCGAGCACCCCGTCGATGTCCCAGGCGTTCTCGGCGATGGTGTGCTCCATGACGACCGCCTCGCGCTTCTTGCGCAGTTCGGCGTCGGGCTGCGCGAGGTCGGCGCCAGGCAGCTTGAACTCGTGCTCCTCGGAGGACATGCGGGCTCCCTTTGAGATCTTGGCCGGTTCGGTTCGTCAGTGACGCTAGGTCGTCGTCCTCGCCTGTCCCTCGTACCTGGCTGGAGCGCGGGCAGGCGCGGCGCAGCGCCGAGGCGGGTTGCAGGGGGTGGGGCGGGCGGCGGGCGCGCGCCGGGGGGTGGTGGTTCGGGCCGGAGGGTGGGGGTGGTTGGGGCCGGGGGTGCGGGGGTGGTGGGGCCGGGGGTGCGGGGGCAGGGCGCCGACCTGCCGATACACCGGCGGTCAAGACGGGCTCCAGTCCCGCGCCCATCGCGGTGTCCCACGGTGGGTTGCTCAAGGCCCCGGCGTGACGCGGGCCTTGAGGGGCCGCGGCCGGCGCGCGCCGCCGTCACTTCACCGACAAGGGAGACGCTATGGAACGGCCGCTTGCTTCGGCGGACAACCTCTACCGGCTGCTCATGGGGCCCGCGGCCGTCTCCCCGGATGCGCCGGCGGTGGTGGAGGCGGACCAGGACGGGGTCCTCACGGAGGTCTCCTACCGTGCGCTGGACGTGCTGACCCAGCAGTACGCGGACGTCCTGAACGGTCTGGGGCTCGATGTCGGTGACCGTGTGGTGATCGAGGCGGACACCTCGGCGCCGGCGGTGGCCATGCTGCTCGCCTGTTCGCTGCTGGGGCTGCCGTTCGTGACGGTGAGCCCGCAGACACCAAACGCCCGTCTGGTGTCGATCGTGGGTTCGGTCGAGCCGGCGCTGCACGCCCGGGCCGGCCATCTGGCGCGCCGGGAGTCGGTCGAGGTGGAGGGCAGCGCGTACTTCGGCCCCGCGGGTCTGGTGGTCGAGCGTGCGCCGGCGCGCCGGGTGCGCCGGCGGCGTGCCGTGCTGGCCACCGACACCGCGTACATCGTCTTCACGTCCGGGTCGACGGGCCGGCCCAAGGGGGTGGTGATGAGCCACCGGGCGATCGTGACGTTCCTGCGTGCGATGCTGCACGACCGGCTGGCCGGGCCCGGGGACCGGGTGGCGAGCACGTCGCCGCTGCAGTTCGACTTCGCGCTGTTCGGGATCGGTGTGGCGCTGGCCGCCGGCGCGGCGCTGGTGCCGGTGCGGCGTGAGGATCTCGGCTCGCCGCGGCGCATGATCGGTTTTCTGCGCGATGCCGGGGTCACCCAGGTGCACGGTGTGCCCTCGCTGTGGCGTCCGGTGCTGCGTCATGACCCGCAGCTGCTCGCGGAGTTGCGGCGGCTGCGGTCGGTGGTCTTCGCGGGAGAGGAGTTCCCGCTGCCGGAGCTGCGCCGGCTGCAGCAGACGCTGCCCGGTGTCCGGCTGGTCAACGGTTACGGGGCGACGGAGTCGATGGCCGCCTCGTTCACGGATGTTCCCGATCCGCTGCCGGCCGGGCTGGAGCGGCTGTCGATCGGTCACGCCCACGCGGGCGCGGAGATGACGGTGGTGGACGAGCGCGGTGAGGTCGTCACCGAGCCGGGCGGCATCGGGGAGATCTACCTGCGCAGCCCGTGCCTGTTCACCGGTTACTGGAACGATCCCGAGGCGACGGCGGCGGTGCTGGTGCCCGACCCGGTCGAGTCGCGGCACGGGCAGAAGGTGCTGCGCACCGGGGACCTGGCCCGGGTGGGCGCGGGGGGTGATCTGGTGTTCGTGGGCCGCTGCGACCACCAGGTGCAGATCCGCGGGAACCGGGTGGAGCTGGGTGAGGTCGAGGGCACGCTGACCCGTCTGCCGTCGGTGACGGCGGCCGCGGCGGTGCTGGTGCCGCGGGCGGGGGACCACGTGCTGATGGCGGCCGTGGTCCTGGACGGCGGGCAGGCGCGGCTGGACGTGCGGGCGGCGCTGGCGGTGTGTGCGCGGGAGCTGCCCGCCTACATGGTGCCCCGTTCGGTCCGCGTCGTGCCGGAGCTGCCGCTGACCGTGAACGGCAAGGTCGACCGGGAGGTGCTGGCCCGGCAGCTGGCCTCCCCGACCGCCACACCCACGACGCCTGCGGCGCCGGCGGCGCCCGCGGTGCCGACGGTGTCCGGGGTGCCGGGGCCGGTGGCGACATCGGATGTACGACTCGCTACGAACGCCAACGCTTAGGAGCTTTACGTGACTTACACCTTGTCCATCAACCAGCGGGTGCGGCTGAACGACGTCGCCTCGACGGCGGTCTCGGGTGATCCGGTGGCCATCGACGACTCCGTGCGCGCGCGGGTGCAGGCCTCGCGCCGAACGCTGGAGAAGTTCGTCGCGGAGGAACGCGTCATCTACGGCGTCAACACCAGCATGGGCGGGTTCGTCAACTACCTGGTGCCGGTGACGATGGCGCGGCAGCTGCAGGAGAACCTCCTGAACGCCGTGGCGACCAACGTGGGTGATCATCTCGACGATGTCACGGTCCGGGCGATCATGACGTCGCGGATCGTGTCGCTGTCGCGGGGCAACTCGGCGATCTCGCCGGCGAACCTGGACAAGCTGATCGCGGTCCGCAACTCCGGTGTGGTGCCGTGTGTGCCGGAGAAGGGGTCGCTGGGCACCAGCGGCGACCTGGGGCCGCTGGCCGCGATCGCCCTGGTGTGCATCGGCCAGTGGAAGGCGCGGCTGGACGGTGAGGTGCTGCCCGGTGGTGAGGCGCTGCGGCGGGTGGGCATCGAGCCGATGGAGCTGAGTTTCAAGGAGGGCCTGGCGCTGATCAACGGCACCTCCGGCATGGTGGGCCTGGGCAGTCTGAACGTGGCGCGGGCCCAGCGGCTGCTGCGGACGTATCTGCTGGTGTCGGCTCTGTCGGTGGAGGCGCTGGCCGGCAAGACCAAGCCGTTCGATCCGCGGGTGCACGCCCTCAAGCCGCACAAGGGGCAGCAGGAGGTGGCCCGGTTCCTGTGGGAGACGCTGGCCGACTCGACGCTGGCGGTGGACGAGCTGGACACCGAGCATCTGCTGTCGGGTGAGATGGGCAAGACCGCCAAGGCGGGTTCGCAGTCCATCGAGGACGCCTACTCCATCCGCTGCACCCCGCAGATCCTCGGGCCGGTCGTGGACAGTCTCGCCTCGATCGAGAAGGTCGTCGAGGACGAGCTGAACTCCTCCAACGACAATCCGCTGGTCGACCCCGACGAGAACGAGGTGTTCCACAACGGGCACTTCCACGGGCAGTACGTGGCCATGGCGATGGACCATCTGGCGATCGCGCTGACCACGCTGATGAACCTGTCCAACCGGCGCATCGACCGGTACCTGGACAAGAGCAACAGCGAGGGCCTCCCGGCGTTCTTGTGCCAGGAGAACCCGGGGCTGCGGCTGGGGCTGATGGGCGGCCAGTTCATGACCGCTTCGCTGACCGCGGAGACGCGGGCGAAGACCATGCCGATGTCCATCCAGTCGCTGACCTCGACCGCGGACTTCCAGGACATCGTCTCGTTCGGTTTCGTCGCCGCCCGGCGGGCCCGGGAGGTGCTGGACAACGTCGCCTACGTGGTCGCCTTCGAGCTGCTGTGCGCCTGCCAGGCGGTCGACATCCGCGGCACGCAGGGGCTGTCGCCGGCGACCCGGCGGCTGTACGAGCAGGTGCGTGAGGTGGTCCCCTACCTCGACCACGACGTGACGATCACCGACTACGTGGAGGCGCTCGCGCAGCGTCTGCTCGACGAGCCGGGCCTGGGCTGAGGAGCGCCGGTGCCTGTCTCGTCGCCGCAAGCGAAGGTGTTCGACGCGCTCGAGGGCCCGCCGCAGGCCGTGCGGACGGCCGAGGGCACGCGCGTCACGGTGCGGCTGCCCGTCGAGCGGGCGGCCGCGCAGATGGCCGGCCACTATCCGGGCTTCCCGATCCTGCCGGGGGTGCTGCTGATCGACGCGGTGCGCCAGGCGGCCGCCGGTGCGGTGGGCGGGGAGCTTTCGCTGCGCAGCATCGACCGTGCCCGCTTCGCGCGCCCGCTGTTCGCGGGCGACGAGCTGGAACTGGTCCTGCTCGTCACGGCGGGGGCGCACGGCCGGGTCACGGTCCGTGCGCGCGGTGCGCGCGGGGACGGGCTGCCGGCGGCGGACGTGTCCCTCACGCTGGAGCCGGTGGTGGCCGGTGCTTGACCACAGCCAGGTGCGCGGCCGGCTGCGCCAGCGCCCTCCGATGCTTTTGCTGGACACCGTGCGCCACTTCTCGCCGCCCGGCTCCCTGGTCGCCACCAAGGCGGTCACCGGCGGGGAGGACTGCTACCGCGACGTGGCCGACGGCGCCGGCATCGACGGTTACGCGTATCCGTCGGTGCTCGTGCTCGAATCGTTCGGCCAGGCGGTGTCCGTGCTGTGGTCGCTGGCCGGGCTCGGCCCGCCCGAGGAGGTGCCGCTGATGGTCGGCGTGCGCGACCTGGTCTACGGCGCGCCGGCGGTGCCCGGCGACGTCCTGGAACACCATGTACAGCTTCGTCATCATTCCGGCGGGGTCGGTGAGTTCACCGGCCGGACGCTCAGCGCCGGCGAAACGGTTCTCGACGTGGGTTCGATCCTGGTGGTCTCGCGGCCTGCCGCGAGTCTGCTGCCCCCCGCGCCGGCATCCCCTCAAGACAAGGACGGCAGATGAACGACACCGACAACTCCCTGGCCGCAATCCGTGCGATCGTCGCGGAGATCCTGGCGCTGGGCGAGGACGAGATCGACGACAACGCGGACCTGTTCGACCACTACCAGGCCGACTCGCTCAACCTCATCGAGATCGTCGCGCAGGTGGAGAAGCAGTTCCGGGTGGTGCTGCCCGCGCAGGAGCTGCCCTCGGCGCGCACCATCGCCGCGCTGTACGGCCTGCTGGCCGGGCAGCGGGCCTGACCGCCTGCGGCGCCCTCGGTCCTGTCGTGTTCTTCGCAGACACAGGAGTCAGCCCCGTGACGATTCCGACCAGCCGGGCGACCGGCCCCGGCGCTGTGGCCGTGCGTGCCGTGCGCGGTGCCACCCAGGTCGCCGGTGACGATCCCGTACTCATCGAAGAGGGCACCCGGGAACTCCTCGGCGAGATTTTGCGGCGCAACGAGCTCGGCGATGCGGATTTGATCAGCATCGTCTTCACCACCACCCACGATCTGCGTTCGGCTTTCCCGGCGGCCGCGGCCAGGAAGCTGGGCCTGACCGACGTCCCGCTGCTGTGCACGGCCGAGATCGCGGTCCCGGGCTCGCTCGAGCGCGTCATCCGGATTCTGGCGCATGTGCACAGCCCGCGGCCGCGTGACGGCATGCATCACGTCTATCTCGGTGCCGCGGCGGCGCTGCGCCCCGACCTGGGTGCCCCCCTTGCGGGCACTGACTCCCCTCTGCCCCAAGGAGCCTGATCATGTCCGCGACGCCCCTCGCCTCTCCCGTCCGTGACCGCGATCTGCGGCCGCCTGCCGCCCTCGGCGTCAACGCGGGCCGGCTGGTGGCCGCCGAGCAGCAGCCCGTGTGGGCCGACCCGCAGCGCGCGTCCGCGGTGCGGGCCGAACTGGCCGCGCGGCCCGGCCTGGTGGGCTGGGAGGAGGTGCAGATGCTGCGCCTGCTGATGGCCGAGGCGGCCGGCGGCACCTACCAGGTCATCCAGGCCGGGGACTGCGCGGAGGACCCCGCCGAGTGCCACCCGCAGGCGGTGAACCGCAAGATCGGCCTGATCGACGCGCTGGCCGGCGTCATGAAGATCAACACCGGCAGGCCGGTCATCCGCATCGGCCGCATCGCCGGGCAGTTCGCCAAGCCGCGCAGCTCCCCCACCGAGACCGTCGACGGGCTCGAACTGCCGGTCTACCGGGGCCATCTGGTCAACGGGCCCGCCGCCACCGCCGAGGAGCGCCGCGCGGACGCGGAGCGGATGCTCGCCTGCTACACGGCGGCACAGCAGGCCACCACGCTGCTGCGCCAGCGCACCGGCGCCTGGATGCCGCCGACCGGGGCGCCGGTGTGGACCAGCCACGAGGCGCTCGTGCTGGACTACGAGCGGCCGCTGCTGCGCCGCGCGGCGGGCGGCCAGAGCTACCTGGCCTCCACCCACCTGCCCTGGATCGGTGAACGCACCAGGGACGTGGACGGCTCCCACGTGAAGCTGCTCGCCCAGGTCGCCAACCCCGTGGCCTGCAAGGTCGGTCCCACCATGACCGCCGCGCAGCTGGTGCAGCTGTGCGCCCGGCTGGACCCGGGCCGGGAGCCGGGCCGGCTGACGCTGATCGCGCGCATGGGCGCCGGCCAGGTCGCCGCCCGGCTGCCGGCGCTGGTGAGGGCCGTCGTGGAGGCCGGGCACCCGGTGTCCTGGCTGTGCGACCCGATGCACGGCAACACCATCAAGACGCCCGCCGGGCTGAAGACCCGGTCGGTGGCCACCGTGATCGAGGAGGTGGTGGCCTTCCAGGAGGCGGTCACCGAAGCCGGCGGGGTCGCGGCCGGCCTGCACCTGGAGACCACCCCGGACGACGTCACCGAGTGCGTCTGGAGCCCCGCGCAGTCCGCCGACGTCGCCCGGCGCTACACCACGCTGTGCGACCCGCGGCTCAACCCCCGCCAGGCCGTGGCCGTCGCCGGGGCCTGGAGCGCCGGGTGAGCCGGGTGAGCCGGCCGAGCCGGGAGGGATCGCCGATGTCCGTCGCCTATCTGGGCCCGCAGGGCTCGTTCACCGAGGCGGCCGTGCGCGGGCTGGGCGTGCCGCGGGCGGCGGCGGTGCCGTATCCGACGGTGCGTCAGGTCCTCGACGCGGTGCGCCGCGGCACGCAGCAGGCCGGTGTCGTCCCGTGGGAGAACTCCGTCGAGGGCGCCGTCACCGAGTCCGTCGACGCGCTCACCGGCGGGCGGGACCTGGTCATCGTCGCCGAGACGCTGCTGCGGGTGGAGTTCGCGCTGGCCGTCGTCCCGGCCGGCAGCCTCGCCTCCGTACGGCAGGTGGTGACCCATCCGGTCGCGCACGCCCAGTGCCGTGCCTGGCTGGGCGCTCACCTGCCGCGCGCCGAGGTGGTCAGCGCCACCTCCACCGCGCAGGCCGCCCGGGACGTGGCCGCCGCGGGCGCCGCGCACCGGGCGGCCATCGCCGCGCCGGACGCGCTGCGCCGCTACGGGCTGGACATCGTCGCCCAGGGCATCGGGGACCGCACGGACGCGGTGACCCGCTTCGTGCGGGTCTCCCGGCCGGTGGCCGCCACCGGCGGGCCCACCGGCGCCGACCGCACCAGCCTGGTCGTTCCGCTGGCCGGCCAGATGCAGCATCTGCACGCCGTGCTGGAGGAGTTCACCCGCCGGGGTGTCCGGCTGACCGCCGTGCTGTCACGGCCGGGCGGTTTCGGCCTGGGCACCTATTCCTTCCTCCTGGAGTGCGAAGGACACCTCGACGACGCCCCCGTGCGCACGGTCGTCGACGCCCTGGTGCGGCGCCACGCCGCGTTCGTGCTGGGCAGCTACCCCCGCGCCGGCGCGGACCGGCCGGCCCTCACCGGATAGAACCGCCCCCCTGGCCGGGTGTTCAGATCGGTTCGGCGAGCCGGGCCAGGGCGCGTTCGACGACGGCGGTCTGGGCGTGCGGCGGTGCCTGCCGCTGTTCGAGCCGGCCGATCTCGATGGAGCTGTCGACGACGAACCGGCACCGCTGCTCGTGCCGGGCGGAGAACGCCTGGAGCGTGGCGGGGACGGTGCGGTGGCGGGCGAGTTCCTCGGCGAGCACCAGCGCGTCCTCGACGGCGATGCCGGCGCCCGAGGCCAGCTGCGGTGTGGTGGGGTGGGCGGCGTCACCGACGAGGAGCACCCGCCCGCGGTACCACGGGCCGGGCAGGCTGAACGTCTCCAGCGGCCGGTAGGCGATCTCGCTGCCGGGGCCGATCGACTCCCGGAAGTCGCCGACGTGCCCGCCGTAGGGTGCCAGCAGGCGGGCGAGGGCGGCGGGCAGTTCGTGCGGCCGGCGGGTGCGGCGCGGGGTGCGCTCGACCACGAACAGGTACATGCGGGTGGCCGCCACCGGTGTCCAGCCGACCTTGACCTCACCGCCGAGGAAGTAGTGGCGGCGGTCGATTCCCGGCGGGCGCGGGACGAACATGCGCCACACGCTCTGGCCCGTGTAGTGCGGGCGGGGCGCGCCGGGGAAGACCTGGCGGCGGGTGCGCGAGTAGATGCCGTCCGCCGCGACCACCAGGTCGTAGCGGCCCCGGGTGCGGTCGCTGAAGGTGACGTCCACGCCGCCGGCGTCCTGGACGATGCGGGTGACGGACGTGCCGAAGCGCGGGCGCACCCCGCAGGCGAGGACCTTCGCGGACAGGATCCGGTACAGCACCGGGCGGCCGATGCCGCCGGAGCCGTGCACCTGCGCCTGGGCGGGCATCGGGGTGGGGATGTCCCGGATGTGGCTGCCGTCGACGCCGCACACCCGGATGCCCTCCCCCACGTACCCTTGCGCGGCGACCTCCTCGTACACCCCGAGCTGGCGCAGCGCGCGCAGGGTCGGCCCGGTGATCGTCAGCCCGGCGCCGCTCACCGTCCAGCCGGGCTCGATGTCGATGAGGTCGACCGCCGCGCCGGTGCGCCGCAGGGCGATGGTGGCCGACATGCCGGCGATCCCGGCGCCGATTATCAGCACGTGAGGGGTGCGCTGCGGCGTCATCGTGGTCCTTCCCGGTCGTTCACGAAGGGGCGCCTCGGGGCGCGGTCGTTGAAGCGGTCTGTGAAAGCGGTCTGTGCAGCGGCCGTCGGCTGGAGGTGCCGGGCGGGTGCCGGCACCGGCACCGGCACTGGTGCAGGCGAAGTGGCCGGGTGGTGGGCGGCCCTTGCGCGGCGGGTCTCGGGTGTGCGGCGGGTCGCGGGTGTGCGGGGGTGTGGGGGTGGGGTCAGCCGGTTTCCGCGGCGCGGCGCAGGGCGTCGGCGCGGTCGGTGCGTTCCCAGGTGAAGTCGGGCAGCTCGCGGCCGAAGTGGCCGTAGGCGGCGGTCTGGGCGTAGATGGGGCGCAGCAGGTCCAGGTCGCGGATGATGGCGGCCGGGCGCAGGTCGAAGACCTCGGTGATGGCGCGGGCGATGTGGTCGGGTTCGGCCGTGTGGGTGCCGAAGGTCTCCACGAACAGTCCCACCGGTTCGGCCCTGCCGATCGCGTAGGCGACCTGGACCTCGCAGCGGGCGGCGAGGCGGGCGGCGACGACGTTCTTGGCGACCCAGCGCATCGCGTAGGCGGCCGAGCGGTCCACCTTGGAGGGGTCCTTGCCGGAGAAGGCGCCGCCGCCGTGGCGGGCCATGCCGCCGTAGGTGTCGATGATGATCTTGCGGCCGGTCAGGCCGGCGTCGCCCATGGGGCCGCCGATCTCGAAGCGGCCGGTGGGGTTGACGAGCAGGCGGTGGCCGTCGGTGTCGAGTTTGATGTCGTCCTCGGCGAGGCGGGCCAGGACGGGTTCGACGACGTGGGTGCGGATGTCGGCGGCCAGCAGCGTGTCGAGGTCGATGGCGCTCGCGTGCTGGGAGGAGACGACCACCGTGTCCAGGCGGGCGGGCCGGCTGCCGTGGTACTCGATGGTGACCTGGGTCTTGCCGTCGGGCCGCAGGTAGGCGAGGGTGCCGTCCTTGCGGACCTTTGCCAGGCGCAGGGACAGGCGGTGGGCCAGTTCGATCGGCAGCGGCATCAGGCTGGGCGTCTCGTCGGTGGCGTAGCCGAACATCAGGCCCTGGTCGCCGGCGCCCTGGCGGGCCAGTGCGTCGTCTTCGCCGTCCGTGCCGGCGGGCGTGCGGCCGGCCGGGCCGACGCCGCGTGCGATGTCGGGGGACTGCGCGCCCAGGGAGAGCGATATGCCGCAGGAGTTGCCGTCGAAGCCCTTGGCGGAGGAGTCGTAGCCGATGTCGAGGATCTTCGCGCGGACCAGGGCGGCGATGTCGGCGCGGGCGGTGGTGGCGACTTCGCCGGCGATGTGGACCTGGCCGGTGGTGATGAGGGTTTCGACCGCCACGCGGGCGGCGGGGTCCTGGCGCAGCAGGGCGTCCAGGACGGTGTCGCTGATCTGGTCGGCGATTTTGTCGGGGTGTCCCTCGGTGACGGATTCGGAGGTGAACAGGCGGTGGGACATGGCTCTCCCCAGGGGTGTGAAGGCGGTGGCCTGGTGCGGGAGGCGGTCAGGGGTTCCTGGTGGCGCTGAGGATGCCCTGCAGCGGCAGGGCGTCCGGCGGCAGCTGCGCGGGGTCCTGGGAGAGGGCCCGGGTGACGGTGAATCCGGCCTCCTGCAGCCAGGCGCGGAAGGTCGACAGTTTCTGGGGGCCGCCCTGGCCGGTGGCGCAGCCCAGGAAGAAGGACGGGTAGTAGTCCACGCTCCAGGAGTCCTTGATGTCCTCGGCGTAGATGGGCACCAGGATGTGGAGGCGGCCGCCCGGTGCGAGGGAGGCGTGGACGCGGGTGAGGATCTTCAGGACGTCGTCCTTGTCGAACATGTTCAGGAAGTGTTTGATCAGGACGACGTCGAAGCCCTCGGGGACGCCCTGGAAGACGTCTCCGCCGATGAACGACGAGGTGGCCTCCACGCCGTGTTCGCGGAAGTTGCGCAGGCATTCCTCGCGCTTGCCGGGCAGGTCGAAGGTGGTCACCCGCAGTCCGGGTGAGCCTTTGTGGCGGTGGGTGTGGATCGCGCCGAGGCCGGTGTGTCCCGCCAGGTCCAGGACGTGGGAGCCGGCGGGGATGTCGATGTTGTCGAAGAACCAGGGGTCGATGCGGTCGGTGACGGAGTCCATCAGCCGCGACCAGGACTCGCGCAGGTCCGCGTGCACGCCCATCGCGGCGTACAGGTCCCCGTCGAATCCGTACAGTTCCCGCAGTCCGACGGTGGTGCCGGTGCGCACGCTGTCGGTGAGGTAGTACAGCTGCCGGAGCGTGGTGACCTTGATCTTGTCCATGAAGGCCAGGACCCGGTGCAGGTCGGCGTCGGGTACGTCGGCCAGGGCGTCGAGGCGGTAGGTTCCCGCGGTCTCGTCGTGGGCGACGAAGCCTTCCTTGACCGGCAGGTGCAGGAGCTGTTCGACCGCGTCGGGCTTGGCTCCCACGGCGGCGGCGAGCTGGGCCGCGCTCTGGCCGGGACGGTCGCGCAGGGCGTCGATGAGGCCGAGTTCGAAGCAGGACAGCAGGTTCATGAACCGTGCGGGTCCCACCATGTACTCGCGGAAACGGGCGAGTGTGGCGTGTGCAGTCATGGAGCGGTTCCCTTCGAGGTCGCGCACAGGCCGGTGCCCGGTCGCGGCTGCCTTGGCCGAGCATCGGGGGTGCGGCGTGCGCGGGGCGTGGGCTCGGGGGCGCCGGGTAGGGGCCGCGCGCCCGGGGCGGGGCCCGCGGCCGGGCGTTCGCGCAGGCCGGGACGGGGTCCGCCGGTGCCCGCTGAGGC